>ONFW01000132.1 GCA_900317215.1 uncultured Eubacteriales bacterium
AGCAGGGCTTCGTGTTCTGGTGCAGGCTCAGAACAAGATGGAGAGCAAGGGCGGAAGCATAAAGATAACAAATGTAAACCAGATAGTCGACGAGATATTTGAGATCACCGGCTTTGGTGACCTGCTCCCTATTGAAAAGTGAGTAATAAAATGGAAATACTAACAGTAAAGGCTATTCCGCAAAGCATAGATATTGTTACTGCTTTTGCCGATAGGATAATGACAGAGCATGAATGTTCCGGTATCATCAAGGCAAAGATAAGCATTGTCATAGATGAGATAGTAAGCAATATTTCAAGCTATGCTTATCCTGACGGCGGCGGTGAGCTTGAATTCAGCATTGGTGTTTCTGAAGGCAGTGTTATTATGACCTTTACTGACATGGGACAGCCTTTTGATCCTCTGAAAAATCCCGACCCCGACGTCAGTATCCCGACCTCAAAAAAGCAGGTCGGCGGCTTGGGAATATTTATGACCAAGAAAATGATGGATAGTGTGGCATACCGTTATGATGACGGTAAAAACATACTTACCATAACAAAAAAGCTCTGACCATTCTTTAACCCGCTTCATATTAAAAAAACAACGGACAGTCACTTCTGAATAATAACAGAGGCTGTCCATTGTTTATAAACTCTTGTGAGGATGAATAAAAATATGTCGGATATAAAGAAAAAAACAAAAAAGAAAAACCGCAAGCTGCTGGTGCAGATAAGTCTTATCACCTTTTTGCTGTTTTTAGCCTCTATTACAGTGATAAGCATTTCTTCTGCTCTCAGATCGTTCAATATGTATTACGACAGCAAAGCAAATACCCTTGATCAAAGCAAAAATACGCTTTTGTCTACCACGTCAAATACAAAATCCGGCGTCTGGCTTCTGGATTATATAAAAAAGAACAATGTCAATATTTATTGGCTGCTCTCCGCAGATGAAAAGACCTTAGAAGATGGGGCAGAGACGTTGATCAACGTATACGAGTTTGTGGACAGTTCAAAGAGTCCAGAAGATGTTTATGAATACCTGGGATCTATGACGGAAGTGGAGCAAAAAAACCTTGCCGTATATTTAATGAATGACTTTATCAGAACGGCGATGATACAAATAGAGAACAAGGATTACAGCGATTTCTTGATCCTTGATATCAGCAAGGAAAACTACGGCTCACCATATTATTATTATAATTATGATCTGGAAGGATCATCAAAAGGTTCGGTTATTGATTGTAACAACGAGATTATTCAGGACATCATCAACAATAAAGAGCAGGACATGATAGGTGAGACGGAATTTGATATCGACTATGACGGAGGTCTGTATTTACTGAGCTATACTCCGCTGTATTATGCTGGCAATGCGAAAGCGGTTTTGATTTTCAGACACAACTGCGATGATTTTGTCTCTCTGCTGTGGGGAAATCTTAAGGTAATGCTGCTTACAGGTGTTATAGCCCTTCTTGTAACAAATATACTGCTCGTACTCTTTATCAATCGTAAGGCAATAAGACCCCTTTCTGCTGTCAAGAATGCCGTGCTTGCGTACAAGACTGATAAGGACTCAGCAAAAGCTGCTCAGAAAATGCAGAAGATCAAGGTACGCAATGAGGTAGGCGTGCTTGCGGACAGCTTCTCCGAAATGACCGGTGAGATCGACAGATATATGGCCGAAAATCTTCGTCTGACAAGCGAAAGAGAAAGAGTATCCGCTGAGCTTGAAATGGCCGCAGAAATTCAGCTTGATATGCTGCCTAAAGAATTTCCCTCAAGCAGTGCGCTTGAAGCGTTTGAATTGTATGCTTCAATGACTCCTGCCAAAGAGGTTGGCGGAGATTTTTACGACTTCTGCATGATAGACGAGGATCATCTCGGGCTTGTTATTGCCGATGTTTCCGGCAAGGGAATGCCGGCAGCGCTGTTTATGATGAAGTCAAAGATCATTCTTAAGCAAAACGCTCTTTCCGGCGGTACGCCTGCTCAGATAATCGAAAAAGCCAACAATGCGATCTGTGAAAACAATGACGCGATGATGTTCGTAACTGTATGGCTCGGTATTCTGGAGCTGAGTACAGGCAAGTTGACTGCGGCAAACGCAGGACATGAGTATCCTATTATCAGACAGCCTGACGGAAGCTTTGAACTTTTAAAGGATAAGCACGGGATATCTCTCGGTATGAGAAAGAACCGTACCTTTAAGGAATATGAGCTTACTCTGCAAAAGGGAAGCACATTGTTCGTTTATACCGACGGCGCACCCGAAGCAACAAATTCTGAGGATACGCTTTACGGAACAGAAAGGCTGCTTGAAGCGCTGAATCGTGATGCGGATTCTTCTCCTCAAAAGCTTATTGATAATGTTCATAAAGCCATTGATGAATTTGTCGGAGATGCGCCTCAGTTTGACGATCTTACGATGCTGTGCGTAAAGCTGAAATCTTAAACAAATGATCTCTCGTAATATCGTTTCTTTCCGCATGAAAGAGACGATATTAGAGGTTTTCAGCATTTAATAAAATGTCCTTACACAATATTCAATGTAATGGTTTTTTTGTGGGAGGTGACCTGTTGGAAGAAAGAATAACAGATGACGCCGAGGAGGAATCCGTCACATCAAACAGTGACGGAGGACAGTCTGCAGATAAGAACAGCGAACAAAATCCGGAAAAAGCGAAAAAAGGCAGTATCGTATCTGATTTTCTCTTTGCCTTTGTTCTTACTTTTTTTCTTCTGCTGACACTTGTTATGATAGGCACAAGGATACTCGGTTATCAGATGCTTACGATAGACAGCGGAAGCATGGAGCCGAATATGCCCGTTGACAGCCTGATTTTTGTCAAGCAGACCGATCCGTCTACGCTTAAGAAGAATGATGTTATAACATTTACTATCGATGTTGAAGGCACTCTTGTAACGCACCGTATTGTAAGTGTACGCACGGAGGACAGAACCTTTATCACAAAGGGCGATGCAAACAATACGAATGACGCCCCGGTATCGTGGAGCAATGTCGTGGGAAAGACGGAGCTTTGCCTGCCAAAGATCGGAGGACTGTTCAGAGTTTTTACCGCCAAGGAAAACCGTGTATATGTGTACATGGCTATCGGTATCCTTGCCGGACTTATGATTCTGTGGATAGTTCTGGATCATTTGAAAAAGAAAAAGCAAACAAAAAAGGAAACATCTATATCAAAAGAAAAAACGCCCGGTAAAACCTGACGTTAAATTGAAGGAGGTTGAATCAATGAACAGAAAAGCCGTTATCGCCGGAGCTGCGGCTGCAGCACTTCTCACCACAGGAATGTTAGTTCCTTCCTTTGCGTTTCTTTCAGGACAAAGCAGGAGGATCGTCAACCGCTTTGTCAGCTCGCTTATTACTGTAGACCTGAAGGAAACCCTTGTCGATCCCGAAACCGGCAAGAAAATTGACGATAAACCCGAAGTATATGAAAATACATACCTTACCGTTGCCGGCAGGACGGTTGATAAGGATCCTACGCCTACAGTCGTTAAAAACAGCGCAAGCTGTTATGTCTATGTTGGTGTCAGAAACGAATATACGGATATTTTCAGCATTGAAGATGCAGGCGAGGACTGGACGGTCGTTGCCGATACCGAAAACAAGCTGGACGAGGGTGTGACGGTTTATAAGTATAAATCCGTTGTGCAAAAATCCGAAGAGGATCAGCAGCTAAGTGCAGTTTTTGAGCATGTTAAGATATCCGATAGCTTTGACGGCAGTTTTCACGGCGAAAACGAAACAGAATCCGCCATTGAAGCACGTGCATATGCAGTTCAGAGCGAGGGCGCCGAAGCACTGTCAGATAGCTATGCGATAGATTATTTCAGCAGCAGCGATGTTTTTGAAAACTAATATGATATGAGATTACTGATGAAGGGAGGAGTTTAGATGAATAAGCATAAGCTGAGGATTTTATCTGCCTTGTCGGCTGTTCTGTGCTTTTTTGTCATTTCGATCTCCTTCTTTCATGGCTCTTATGCTTATGTTTTTGGTCAGTCACCTGTCTGCCGCTCTGATTTTTATACCGGAAAGCCCGAAAGCTCGATCCCCGAAAGCTCGATACCTGATAGCTCTGTTCCTGAAAGCTCGGTACCCGATAGCTCGTTCCCTGAAAGCTCACCGGAAAAACCGCCGACAGGTGACGTGGAGGACATTATGCCGTTCATGGCTGTGTCAGCTTTCAGTATTATGATGATCGCAGCAATATGGATATCTTTCATAATGTCAAAGCGAAAGAAAGAAAAATGACTGATACAAAAACAAACGCCGCAAAATAAGGGCGCTACAAATCTAAATCGAAGGGAGCATAATTATGTCAAGCAGCAGAAAAAAACTGATAACCATGAGTATTGCCGCAGCTTTGGCAACAAGCCTTTTTGTAGGAGCAGGCACCTTTGCATACTTACAGGCAAACACAGGAACCATTACCAACAAGTTCGGAAAGGGAGCAGATGATGCCCCTGTTATTGAAATCTCTGAGACCGATGTTGTTCTGGACAATGACGGAAACGGCGAAAAGACCTACGTTATCGAAAACGGAGAAAAGGCCGATAAGGATCCGACAGTCACTGTAAATAACAGCATGACAGTGTTCACCTTTGTCGAGATCAGCGACAAAACTACTCTTGACGGTACTAAGGTCGTTAATTATGATATCGCAGACGGCTGGACGGAAATAACCGGCGTTGACTGCGTGAACGAAGAGGTTACCGGTATCTACTACCGTGTGGTTGAGGCTAATGCAGACAACAAGGAATTTGCTGTCTTGAAGGATGATGAGGTTTCGTATGCTGATAATCTCACGACCGGCGAGATCAATAATGACGATGTTACACTTGCTTTTCAGGCCTTTTGTATCGAAAAGCAGCCGTTTGTTGCTGAAGGAAAGACAGAGCTTGAATCCGCGATCGATGCATACAAGGCGATACCCAGAGCTATTGTATATGAGCCGACAGTCAGCTTCCTTTATTCATACGATGA
>ONFW01000134.1 GCA_900317215.1 uncultured Eubacteriales bacterium
CATGAAAAAGATCATAATAATCGGCGCAGGTCCTGCAGGACTGACCGCAGCAAACGAGCTTCTGAAGGATAATACAGACGAATATGAGGTACTTATTTTAGAGGAAAGCCATGCTATCGGCGGTATTTCTCAGACCGTAAAATACAACGGCAACAGAATGGATATCGGCGGACACAGGTTTTTTTCAAAGAGCGATGAAATAATGGATTGGTGGAAGGAGCTTATGCCGCTTCAGGGCAAAGACGCCTTTGATGACAAGCTTCTCGGCAGGGAAAAACCTCTGTCGGAGGGCGGCCCCGACCCCGAAAAAGATGACGTGGTCATGCTCGTCAGGGACAGAGTGTCGAGGATATACTATAAAAAGCATTTCTTTGACTACCCCGTTACAATGTCTGCTTCCACTATCAAAAGCATGGGCTTTTTAGCGACTATGGGAGCAGGCTTCAGCTATCTGAAGGCGTGCATCGTAAAAAAGCCGGAGACCTCGCTTGAAAATTTCTATATCAACCGCTTTGGAAAAAAGCTTTACAGCATGTTCTTTGAGGGTTATACCGAGAAGCTGTGGGGAAGGCACCCGAGCGATATCTCAGCCGACTGGGGCTCGCAGAGAGTAAAGGGACTCTCAATAAGAGCCGTTATTAAGGATATGTTCTCAAAGCTTTTTGGCGGAAAGAAGAAAAAGAACAAGAAAAACATAGAAACCTCTCTTATAGAGCAGTTCTGGTATCCGAAGTACGGCCCGGGACAGCTCTGGGAGCTTGCCGCTGACAGAGCTGTACAAAGAGGTGCAAAGCTGATAAAGGATTGCTCGGTAAAGAACATAGTATGCGAAAACGGCAGGATCAAAGCCGTTGTCTGCGAAACAAATGACGGTAAAAAAACGATCGAGGGAGATATCTTTATCTCTTCAATGCCCGTGAGGGATCTTGTTCTGGGAATGACCGGAGAAGAACCCTCTCAGCAGATAAGGGACATTGCGGACGGTCTGCCCTACCGTGATTTTGTAACGGTGGGTCTGCTCGTGAACCGGCTTGATCTTGAAAACAGGACAAAAATAAAGACCCTCGGCAACATCGTTCCCGACTGCTGGATCTATGTTCAGGAAACAAACGTCAAGCTCGGCAGGATACAGATATTCAACAACTGGTCACCGTATATGGTCAAGGATCCGGAGCATACGGTATGGATAGGCCTTGAATACTTCTGCAGGGAGGGCGACGACTTCTGGTGCATGAGTGATGACGAATGTATCGAGCTGGCTGCAAAGGAGCTTGAAGGCATGGGCGTCATAAATGCAGATGAGGTGCTCGACAGCCACAGGGAGAGAGTCAAAAAGGCTTATCCCGCCTACTTTGATACATACGCCTATATGGACGATCTGATAAAATTCCTTGACGGCTACGAAAACCTTTTCTGCGTTGGCAGAAACGGTCAGCACCGCTATAACAATATGGATCATTCCATGCTCACTGCTATCCGCGCAGCGCAGGCTATCAAAAATGGCGTGACGGATAAGCATGATATATGGAACGTCAACACCGAAAAGGAATATCACGAAACAAAATCATAATAAAGGGACAGACCTTATGGAACAGACTAATACAACAGGAAATAATAAGAGCGGCTTTTCCGGGCTCATCTCGGATTCAGCCGCCCTACTGTACAAGCATCCTATCATCACCGCAGCGCTTCTGTGTGTTTTCGGCATGACGGTATCATCAAACACCCCGTCACTGCTCAACTCCCTCCTCTGCGCTGTTTTCATCATTTTTCTCGGAGTGGCCGCAGCGGTTTGCTCGTCAAGGCTTTATGAAGGAGAGCAAAGACTGCGAACGGTAATTGCTATAACCTCCGCAGGAATAATTGCCGGAGCGGTATTTGTTTCTGGCTCGATCATCAAAGGTGCATATTCCACTCTCATAATGAACGGCGGTCTTGCCCTGTGTGCAGGTATCTTCTTTTATCTGCTTGCATGCAGAAAGCTCAGCACCAAAAGCGTGATTCTGCTTTTGTTTGCGGCAGGCTTTGTGATGAGGCTTGCATACATAACAATGATGACCACGGGAATGATTCAGCATGACGTATACAGTCCCGGAAAGGGAGCCGGACATGCGGGATATATAGAATACATCTATGAAAACGGGCATTTGCCGGATTTCGATGTAACAACGGTGGATCAGTTCTATCACCCCCCTCTGCATCATATTATTTGTGCAGTCTGGATGAGACTTCAGACTATGATAGGAGTGGAATACTACTCCGCATACGAAAACATTCAGATACTCACTTTGTTCTATTCCTGCCTGTGCCTTATCCTTGCGTATAAGATATTCCGCAAGGCAGGGCTTTCGGGCGCAGCTCTTATAGCGTCAACTGCCGTAATAGCCTTTTGCCCGACCTTCTATTTTCTCTCCGGAAGCATTAATAACGATATTCTCTCAATAACCTTTATGCTCGGCGCCATTCTCAACACCCTGTGCTGGTATAGATCACGGAGCATGGGCAGGATCATTTGCATAGCGCTGTGCATAGGCTTAGGCATGATGACAAAGCTGTCAGCCTGGATGGTAGCACCTGCTGTTGCACTTGTGTTTATTTATGTGTTTTTCACCGACCTCAGAAACTGGCTCAAAAACCTCCTCCAGTATTTGATATTCATCATTGTCTGTGCTCCGATAGGACTGTTCTGGTCGGTGCGGAATATGCTCATGTGGGGCATACCCTTCACCTATGTACAAAGGCTCTCTGAAAACTCGGCTCAGTATATAGGAGATATTTCTGCTTTTACAAGGCTGTTTGATCTCAGTCCCTACCAGTTTGCAGATGTCGCACCGCAGTTCATGATGTACGGGAACGGCTACAATGAATTCAACCCGCTTGTTGGCTTCTTCAAGACAGCGGCCTTCGACGAGGGCATCTGTGCAAGACGCTTCTCGCTGCTGCCCGGCTTCAGTCATGTTTTATTCTTTTCATCGGTCATACTCGGGCTTGTCGGCTTTGTCGCATTGATAGTCATGCTCATAAAAAAGAACGACAAAATGGATCGTCTGACAAAGGCGTTCTTTGGCATGATATATTTTGTAATACTGATAATGTATTATTACTTCTGCTTTGATTTTCCGCATGTCTGCACAATGAACGTCAGATACGGAGTACCGATGATAGTGATCGGGGCCATGTCGGTCGGCTGGCTTGCCGGAGAGCTGCTGAAAAGAAAAAACAAAGCCAAATGGACAGCCGGCATTATCCTGTGCAGTGTCATCGGAATATATGCCGTGAGCGGTTATATGGTCTACATTACCTGTGCGGAAAGCCTGCTGAGATTCTGACTCTGTCAGCCGCACTGACAAAAAGGAAATGATATAATGTTTTTCAGGAAAAAGGAGACTGCCGGAGGAGCCGAGTTTATTATCGCAGGTCTCGGCAATCCTGACAGAAAATATGAAAATACAAGGCATAACGCCGGCTTTATTACCGTTGATTTCCTTGCGGATAAGCTTGATGCAAGGATCGACAGGATAAAGTTCAAGTCCCTGTGTACAACGGTGACCTTAGGCGGCAAAAAAGTGCTGCTGCTCAAGCCCTCTACCTATATGAACCTCAGCGGTCAGGCGGTGACGGAGGCTATGAGCTTCTATAAGATACCGCCAGAAAAAACGCTCATTATTCTTGATGATATCTCGCTTGATGTGGGAAAGCTCAGGATAAGAAGAAAGGGCAGCGACGGCGGTCATAACGGAATGAAGAATATCATCTATCTCTCGGGCAGCGACCAGTTTCCAAGGATAAAGATAGGCGTAGGAAAAAAACCTATGCAATGGGATCTTGCAGACTGGGTGCTCTCCTCATTTACACAGACAGAGCAACAGCAGCTTGAGACAGCGGTAAAAAATGCCTGTGACGCCGCAGAACTCATCATTGACGGACAGACTGACAAGGCGATGAACTTATACAACTGAGGTCGGATATGAAATTTTTACACAACAAACTTGACGGTATGCCTGAATACCGTCAGCTTTTTTCTGCTTTGAATACAGGCAGGCTGCCTGCCATGGCGACC
>ONFW01000167.1 GCA_900317215.1 uncultured Eubacteriales bacterium
ACAAACTTCAACCCCGAGATAAACATTCGTGAGGTCTCTGCAAAGGGCAGCTATATAGAGGACGGCAAGTGGATAGAAACAGAGCCCATGGAGATAAAGAGAGTTTACAACTTCCCCGAGATCGGCGAAAAGGACATGTACCTTCTTCACCACGAGGAGCTTGAATCCCTTGCTCTCAACATCAAGGGCATCAAACGCATCAGGTTCTTCATGACCTTCGGACAGAGCTATCTTACTCATCTGAAATGCCTTGAAAATGTCGGCATGACCTCTATCGAGCCTATCGACTTTGAGGGAAAGAAAATTGTTCCTCTGCAGTTCCTTAAGGCTGTTCTGCCCGATCCTGCTTCTCTCGGACCGAGAACAAAGGGCAAAACAAACATCGGCTGCATCTTTATCGGAAAGAAGGACGGCAAGGACAAGACCTATTATCTCTATAATGTCTGCGATCATCAGGAATGTTACAAGGAGGTCGGCTCTCAGGCTATCTCATATACAACAGGCGTTCCTGCAATGATAGGCGCGGCTATGCTGCTCACAGGCAAATGGAATCTGAAGGGCGTACATAACATCGAGGAATTTGATCCCGATCCGTTTATGGAGGCTCTCAACAAATTCGGCCTTCCGTGGAAGGAAAGCTTCTCCCCCGAGCTTGTTGATTGATCTGCTGAAAAAAAAGATGTCGGAGCTTTTCCGGCATCTTTTATTTTTTGTATTTTTCAAGATCTCGTCTTATCCATTCCATGATAAGATCAACAACATATATTATCTCTGTCTCAGTCAGTCTTCTCCCCTTTGGAATGTAATGCCATTTCTGCAGACAGTCACGGCAGCAGGTAGCGGTGGCATGCTGAGCGATAAAAACAGGATGACCGTGCATTGGCGTCTGTTTTCCGTCGTTCTTTATAAACGACGGCGCAAGTCTTGCCCTGATAAAATCAAAGGCATGGAGCCTTATCCTGTCGAGTCCCTTTTCACGGCAGTATTTTCTCATATCTACAGGCAGAGTAAAATGCCCCCTGAACTTAGATTTTGAAAGATGCAGAAGAATGCTGTCAAAGGAATGTTCCTCATTCTTTTCCTCTTTCCTTTTAAAATCGATATCAGCCTTTTTCGCCTGCGTGATCTGCTTTTCCTCTGCTATTTCAAATACTCTGCCGTCCCTGACAAAGCTTGAGCCCGTTTGCAGAAAGGAGAAGGACACATTGTTCCTGATACATTGATCTCTTGCGTCAAGTATCCAGGAATAATCGCATTTTCTCGCTCCGTCTCCCTTTTCGCCTCCGCAGCTCACACATTCTGTCGTTCCGTCCGAAATATATTTTTCTATGTCTATCCTTTCAAGCATCGGAAGAAGATATATCTCCTTGTGAGCAGCAGTAAGCGCAGTCAGAAACGGAAGACGTGCGTCTGCGCTTTTCTGATCCTCGCATCGGCAAACTGCCGTTACATTAAAGTATCCCCTGCCCCAGTCCTTCGGGAGACATTCTTCAAAACGCTCGGGGCGGCTTGTTACCAGCTTGAATTCAAGATCCTTCCTGTGTCTTATGATCTCCCAGACATGCGCTCTCCATTTGTCGGCGCCCTCATAGAGAAAATCCCCGAGCATACAAACAATAACAGGATTGAACTGACTGTTTATCCTGTATCCCCCTGCAGGACTTTTCATGAGAGGGAGTTCAAAATCAACAGTCTGTACGATCGTTCCGGTTTCCCCTGTATCCTTTCCAAAATCTCTGCATTTATAGCAATTCGGACAAGCGCCTCCCCTTTTGCCGCATAGATACCATGGCTCCCATTTAATCATTAAGATCACCGCATTTTCTATTCCTTATCAGCTTTATTCTACAATAAACATCCTTATAATTCAATACACAAGGTCTTATCTTCACAGAAATCTGTTTTGTGCTGCAAGACATTCCGCAACAATCCATACTGTCGGCAGTTCAGGAATGATAAAGCAGCCTTACCTCTGTTTCCTCCGCCCTGAGAGAACGGGTATCCTTATCAGATATTACAAGCGGAAGCATCATTGCTTCTTCCTGACTGTTTATAGCTGAGATAAGCTCAAACAGCGTGACATTCCTCACCCCTTGCTCAACTGCTCTGCTGTCTGTTATCACTGCGATATCCTCCGTACTATATCCAAGCTCCTTAACAGCCGCAGACAAAAGCCCTCTGCTGCTGCCCTTTGATATCATGACCCCGGCATTTTTTGCTGTGCCGTATTTATCAGTCAATCCACTTATCCATGATACGCAGTCCTCCGCGGCTTTTTCGTTCATCATGATAAATCTGCAATGACTCATAAGCAGCCTCTTACCTCTCTGCTCCTCAAGCTGGAGCAGGGCGTTTTCTGCGGAGCCTCCCTGCGAATAAATGACCGTTGACTTATTCTCCTGTTCAGGATCCTTTGTATCAAGAGCTATTACGGTAAGCTTATATGAATCAGTCTCTTTATCTATCCCTATTCCCTGAACTATCAGTCTCTCATCAAGCTGCGGAGTGCTGCAGCCGCACAAGGAAAGCATTAACGGGATAAGAAGCAATAACAGCATGAACCGCCCTGCGTGTTTTTTTGGGAATATGCCTGCTGCTTTTTTCTTTTTTAGTTTACCGGCTCTGTAGATCCTTAAACACAGGGGAAGCAAAAATATAAAAAGCACTGCCGCAGCAGCTGATAATACCGTACTGCTTACTATACCCCTTATTGCTTCATCGGGAAGAAAAAGTACTCCCCCAATAACCATGACAGAAACCGTTAACGCCGCCTTACCTGCTGAAAACCGACTTGAAGCAAGGCTGATGCTTTTTGAGGCTGCGATCAGACATAAAGATACATTACAGAAAAGACTGCATACTGCCGAAAGTATGAACAAGGGCGCAAGCCTTTGAAGTACGCCTGAGCCGTCAATTGCCTTGAAGCTTTGAAGATGCTGGACCGACAGATAATCACCTGCCGAGCCTGAAAAAAGCGTGACCGCCGCACATGCCGCAAGTGAGTAGAAAACACAGAGCATTACAGCGCCTCTTTTTATATTTCCCTTGATATGATGAGAGAGAGCATTTACCGCAGCAATACCGTTCATGCGAGAGACAAGAAAAACAAGACAGTCTGCAGCCGATGAAAAAGACAGCATTGCCTGCGGATCAAGCTTTTCTGAACTGAACCCCCTTGAAAGGAACATGAACATAAGCACAAAGCACAGAATAACAAGCATAAGCACTGGGAGCGATAGTCTGGATACCGCTTCTATTCCTCTCACTGCCGCGAAGGCGCAGCCCGAGACGACTGCTATCAAAAGCAGCATGGAATTTGCCCCGAAGGGAAGCGCCTCTGAAATGAACTCTCTGAACAGCGCAACGGAGCAGAATGCCGAAAAAAGAAAATATACCCCATACAGAATACATATACCCTTTCCAAAAACACCAAGCTCCCTTGCCGCATAGCTGCAGAGGGAGCCTTTTCCGTTTGGCAGATCGGCAGCAGAAGGAAGGCAAAGAAGGACCGACAGCGGTATGAATATGATAAAGGGCAGAATAAAGCTGACTGCATCAGTTATCCCTGACACTGTTGATGAATACAGCAGAGTAAGGGATATCCTGCCCACAAACAGCAGAGTAAAAAACTGCCCTGCACTAACGGTTTTATTGTTCATGCTTGTCTCCTTCTAAATCCGCTCCCGGCAGCTCCTGTACCCTTTCATTCTTTTTCGACAGCACTCTCCACCCTGCACGGATAACAACATCCCGAAACGCAACTGCGCTGAAAGGCGTTACCGGTGAGGTATAAGGGATCCCGAGGCTGGTTTTACCGCAGAGATCCACAAGGGCGATACTGAACACCACGGCAACTCCCCATATTCCGAGTGCGCCTGCCGCAAGAGTAAATGCAAATCTCAGCACTGCCGACGGAGCGTACAGGTCGGGAACAACATAGGAGCTTATTGCGCTTATTGCAACGATCATCAGAGTCGGCGCTCCGATAAGTCCGGCATTGACTGCGGTATCACCCACAACAAGACCTCCGACAATGCTGACTGCATATCCTAAGGGTCTTGGCATTCTTAAGCCCGCCTCGCGCATTATCTCATAAACAAACAGTATCAGCACCGTCTCCATAGTAAGAGAGAGAGGGGTCGAGGCTATCGAGGAGGCTATCTTATTGAGCATCAGCGTAGGAAACATTTCCGGATCGAATGTACCGAGTGAAACAAAAAGACCCGGAAGAAGCACGGATATCAGAAAAGCAAAGTATTTCAGTATCCGTGTGAAGGTAGCAAAATATGCACGGTTAGAATAGTCATCGAGTGACTGAAAATACTCTGCAAAGATGTGCGGAGCTATAAGCGCAGAAGGTACACCGTCAACAAGGATAGCTATTCTTCCTTCGGTAAGCTTACCGCAAACAGTATCCGGTCTTTCGGATACACCGATGCCGCAGAACAGCGAGTGTCCTTTATCGTCCTCTAAGAAAGGAACAAGATAACCTGCTGAAAGCACCGTGTCGAGAGGTATCCTGCTGAGCCGTTGTCTGAGCGTTTCAAGCAGCTCCTCTGATACCGTACCCCTGAGATAGCATAATACTATCTCCGTCCTGCTTGTTTTACCTGTAATCATGCTTTCAAAGCAAAGCTGAGGCGTCCTCATACGTCTTCTTATCATTGTCATGTTTACTCTTACAGATTCCACAAAGCCCTCTCTGGAGCCCCTTTGAACTATATCTGCCTCCGGCTCTGATACGCTCCTTGACGCATATCCCTGTATGCCCGCACTTACCGCCTTGCCGCAGCCGTCAGCCGCGATAACTGCACAGCCTGACATTATCCTTCTCTCAAGCTGCTCATAGCTTTGAAGAAGCTCACTTTCGGCAGTACACAGCACCCTGCTGCATAGCTCCTGGAGCAGTCCGCCGGAGTCAGCGCTGCATCTCATGTCAAGCAGAGGCTCCAATACACCCTCGGCAAGCACCTGCTTATCCACCATATTATCAATACTTATCACTGCTGTTCTGATGCCTGACACTTCTATCCTCCTGACAGTGATATCCTCGCTTCCGCCGAAATCCTTATTGATACGGTCGAGCAGCTCATCAAGCTCCGACGCAAGCGGCGTAAAGCTCTCGGAATACGCCTGCTGAGGCTCCTTGGAATAGATTTTTTTAATATCTCTTAATAATCCGAACAATCCTGCCGACCTCACTTCTCTGTATGATACGATAATAATTTTGCACGGTCAGCGCCTTTTTATTCATTCGCCTTTAAGAATTGCGCATAATCTCAATAGTAATAGAAATAATAGCCTTATAACAAACGCCAGGAGCATAGCTCCTTCATCAAGTAATCAGGGAGAGTGAACGGAAAATGCTGATATCTGTGCTTAGGACCTGCTTTTTATACGGTGTGATCCTTTTTGCCGTAAGACTAATGGGTAAACGACAAATAAGAGAACTGCAGACAAGCGAGCTGGTCATCACCCTGCTGATGTCAAATATTGCTACTATACCTATGCAGGATACCGAGCAGTCAATGCTGAGCGGACTTATTCCGATAATGGTGCTCCTCGTCTGCGAGATACTTCTGTCCTATCTCATGCTCAAAAGCTCGGGTCTGCGCAGAGCAGTATGCGGAAAACCGGTGATAGTGATAAACAACGGCGTTCTCGATCAGAAGGCCATGAGGGAGCTGAGGATCAGCACTGAAGATCTTTTCGAGCAGCTAAGGCAGAAGGATATTTTCGATATAAATGAGGTCGCCTATGCCATAGTTGAAACAAACGGTATGCTGAGTATATTGAAGAAATCTCAGCATGAGAGTGTCTGCATCGGAGATATGGGCATTAAAAAAAAGGAGAATACTCTTGCCGTTACTGTGATAAGCGACGGCAAGCCTGCAAAGTCCTCGCTCAGGCTCATCGGATCAAGCAGAGCAAAGCTTGATAAGCTGCTGAAAAAGGAAGGAATAGCTATGAGTGACATCTTTATTATGACGGCTGACAACACCGGACGCTACAGCATTATCAGAAAGGACAGGAGCTGACTATGTACAGACTTTTTGCAGCGGCTGCGGTATTGCTGGCAGTTTGTGCAGTGACAGCAATATGCTTTTATACAAATACCGGAACGGCTGAAAAAATTGCTAAGGAGCTTGAAGCCGCATATTCCTCCTGTGCAAAAGAGGGCAGCCTTGAAGAAGCCGAGGAGCATATAAAAGCAGCCCGAAGGCTCATTATCGAAAAAAGAGAGGTAATATATCTTTTTATTTCTCATAACAAGCTTGATGATATCTCTCAGGAGATAGACAAGGCATACGAATGTATAAAAGAGAAGGACAGGACACTCTTCCTTGTTTACTGCCGCAGCGCAATGTCTCTAACAACGGATCTGAGAGAAATGGAGCTGCCCGAGCTGTGCAATCTTCTGTGAAAAAGACCGCTACAGAGCTTACTGCGGCGGTCTTTAGCTATGTTTATTCAATTGTGCCCGATACTGAGCTGACACTTTGTTCTATTATTTTTCTTATATCTTCTATCCCCTCACCGTTTTCTGACGAGCAGGGACACAAGCGAATGCCGGGATAATCGGCAAGCTCTTCACCAAGCTCTTCAAGACGCTTTTGCTGCTGAGTCTTTTTCAGCTTATCAAGCTTTGTAAGAGCTATGATGAAGTTATATCCGCTTTTATAAAGATAATCGATCATCGTCATGTCATTTGCTGTAGGACTGTGTCTCATGTCACAGATCTGAACGACAAGAGCTATGTTTCTTTCCTGGGCAAGATAACCCTCAACAAGCTCCGCCCACCTCTGCTTCTCTGCCTGTGACACCTGGGCATAGCCGTATCCGGGCAGGTCTACAAGATATGCTTCTCTGAGAGAAAAGAAGTTTATCGTAGCGGTTTTTCCGGGCTTTGCGCTTACCCTCGCCATTGACCTTCGATTGAGAAGCTTATTTATCAGCGAGGATTTTCCAACATTCGACTTGCCGGAAAAAACGATCTCGGGCAGCTCAGACTTGGGTATCTGTGATGAACGCCCGTAGGCAGCTTTAAATTCGGCTATCTGAAAATTCATTTTTCACCTCTGCTGTCATTCAGCGGTCAGGCACAAGAGCCGTGTCGAGGACCTTGTTAATGTTATCGGCAAATACAAAGCTTACCGAGTTTTTAACAACATCGTCCACCTCATCAAGATCGCTCCTGTTATCCTCGGGTATGATGATAGTCTTTATTCCCAGGCGGTAGGCAGCCATTGTTTTTTCCTTGAGTCCGCCTATAGGAAGCACCCTGCCCCTTATGGTGATCTCACCGGTCATCGCAACGTCACGCTTTACCGGAATGCCTGTGAGCGCTGAGGTTATTGCTGTTGCCATAGTAATTCCTGCGGAGGGTCCGTCCTTGGGAACAGCACCCTCGGGAACATGGATATGTATATCCTTGTTTTTATAAAACTCGGAGTCGATATGCAGCTTATCAGCCATTGTTCTTACACAGGTATAGGCAGCCTGAGCGCTTTCCTTCATTACATCACCCAGCGAGCCGGTAAGCTCGATCTTTCCGCTGCCTGTCATTACAGCCACCTCTATAGGCAGAGTTTCTCCTCCTACTGAGGTCCATGCAAGTCCGGTAGCAAGACCCACCTCATCGCTTTTGTTCATATCGTCCTGTTTATACTTTCTTGTTCCGAGATATTCCTCAATATTCTCCTTGCTTATCCTGACAGATCTAACGTCACCGGAGACTATCTTTACGGCAGCCTTGTTCATTATCCTTGATATTGCTCTTTCAAGCGAACGAACACCTGCCTCACGGGTATAGCTGTCTATAATATCATATATGGCGTCATCGGATAATTTCATCTGATGTCCGCTCAGACCATGGCGCTTTAGCTGCTTGGCTACAAGGTGGAGCTTTGCTATATTGAATTTTTCCTCTCTTGTATAGCTGTCAAGATTTATAATATCCATTCTGTCGAGAAGCGGCGCGGGAATAGTTGACTGGTCGTTCGCCGTGGTAATGAACATTACCTTGCTAAGATCAAAGGGCAGATCAATGTAATGGTCATAGAACGTGGAGTTCTGCTCTCCGTCAAGCACCTCGAGCAGCGCCGAGGTAGGATCTCCGTGAAAGTCATTGCCCAGCTTATCTACCTCATCAAGCAGGATAAGGGGATTGGCTGTTGTTGCAAGCTTCACAGCATTCATGATCCTGCCCATCATTGAGCCGATATATGTTCTTCTGTGGCCTCTTATCTCGGCCTCGTCATGTATGCCTCCAAGAGCGATCCTCTGATATTTTCTGCCCGTTGCCTCGGCTATGGACTTTGCTATCGAGGTTTTGCCGACTCCGGGAGGACCGACAAGACAGAGTATCTGCCCGTTGATATCAGGATTGAGCTTTCTCACGGCAAGAGCCTCAACTACGTTTTCCTTGACCTTTTTCAGCCCGTAATGGTTTTTGTCAAGGTAAGCGGCTATTTTTTTGATATCAGACTTCTCCTTTGAATACACACCCCACGGAAGCTCGAGGCAGGAGTCAAGATAATTTCTGACAACATTGGCCTCAGCAGAGCTTGACATCATTTTTTCAAGCTTTGCCACCTCTTTTAAAAGGCGTTCCTTGTTATCATCGGTGGTTTTCAGCTCACGGATCCTGTTTTTGTATTCAAAGACCTCCGCATCTGTCTCCTCACCGTCGCCCAGCTCATCACGGATAGCCTTGATGCGCTCCCGCAGATAATACTCCTTCTGGTTATCGTCCATTCCGAGCTTGGTTTTTTCGGATATCTTCTCTTCTATCATAAGAAGGTCATTCTCATAGCTGAGCATCTCAACAATCCTGTCGAGTCTTTCCTCCTCGTCATAAAGCTCAAGTATCTCCTGCTTTTTATGATAATCTCTGATGATATTATCAGCGATATAGTCAGCCAGCTTGCCTGCGTCTGTCATTTCATATACAGAAAGATACATATCCTGAGGAACATGCCCGTTGATTATCGAATACTCGTTGAACATTTCCTTTATGATATTTACCCTTGCCTCTGTTTCTCTGTCATCGGGCGCAGGTATTTCGGGAGCCTTAGCAGTTCTGGCAGTAGCGTATATCCTGCCGTCGTTAAACTGCAGAGCCTCAGCCCTGTATATTCCCTTTACAACGACACGGATAACATTGTCAGAGATCTTTGCTATCTGGAGTATACGAGCCATGACTCCTGTTTTATAGTAATCCTCGGTTCCCGGTTCGTTTTCGGAAGAGTCCTTCTGGGCAGTAATGAATATCTTCTGCTCATAATGCTCCATTGCGGCGGTCATTGCTGCGACGGACCTTTTCCTTGCAACATCAAAATGCAGGATAGAACCCGGAAATATGACCAGCCCCCTCAGAGGAAGGACCGGGACAGTCAGGATATCATTGTTTTCTTTGTCCATTTTATGTTTCATCCTTTAAAAAGCAATATAGATAATTATATCACAGCTCATTCCGATTATCAAGCAACGATAATACTATTCTCGTCATTTTTGATACTATCTTTTTGCAGTGAACGATCACAGAAAGGAGAGCTGACTCGTTTCGGGAAGCCCGTTGAATGCGTTTATACTTCTCAGAAGCTCTATAACGGTTTTTGATACCTTTGCTCTCTGTTGGAA
>ONFW01000135.1 GCA_900317215.1 uncultured Eubacteriales bacterium
ATCGACATTTTTTATTTTCAGTTTCTCAATAATATACAATGAGGAGCCTTTGAGCCTTCCGGTATAGTTCTCCAGAAACTGCTCTGAATCAATAAACGGTGTACATGACATTTGCTGAAGCACCACAGAATACTGCTTCTCCCATATGTCTTTTAAGTATTTCTTGTCACTCATTATAGCATGAGGAAGAACCTGAATAAAAAGTGGGAATAGGTCAATATCAAGAATCAACTTTGTATTCGTATCAGTGCCGAACAAAACTTTTCCCAGCTCTACAACCATAATATCGTTGTTTTTTCTTTTTTCTATCTGCTGCTTCAAAGTAGATACTATATCTTCTTTTAATCTTTTGTCATATTTATTTGCATAGTCAATAAAACTCTTTATTCTGTCACATATTTCAATAAGCTCTTCATCTGAATTTATATTGCGTAACAAAGTCAAATATATCTTTACACATACATTGTAATCATTATCCTTGTTATACAAATCGTATGAATTATGCAAAATAACAGAGAGTGTTTTATGATATTCTGTACACGAATGAGCCTCATACACAGCACACAACAGATTAAGATTTTGAAGCTTTGGCTTATGATGAGCATTCTGGCTAAGTTGCAGTATCATGGATTTGAAGTACTTATGGAAAATTTCATCGTCCGTTTCCGTAATCTTATAGATAGCAAAATCAACAGTTTCCTTACTAGCCTTTCCTTTCTGGATATTTCGCAGTACAATCGCAGTTAAAGCAGAGTGAGTGGCAGTAAGACGGTTATCTCTGTCATCCATTAGCAGACTGACCGCCGCCGTTTCCATTTCCTCCGAATACTCTTTTATTCTGCTTATTATACATATAATCACCCGAGTTAAAATTTCGTAAAGCTCAGGAAACATTTCCAACGAAATACCAATAAGCTTTATGAGAGAAGCCACAGTCTGCTGCATTTCATTGATTTGTGCGTCATCGATATGTATATCTGTATTATCCTCTTCAAAAATCTGACGATTGAGATACAAAACCGTAAGCGAATCCATTAACTCAGGCAGCTTTAGTATCCTATCAACATTTGTTCCAAATACTTTGGTAAAGAATCTATGGAATTCCTCAATGGCATGGTCATCGTTCCTTACACTCCACAGGTATTGCCCAAGAATACCCTTTGTATACGAACAATTGATCTTGCCGCTTTGCAAATCAAACAGTGATATACCCATATCCTCTAAGTTATTTGTATAACGTCCGGAAAGTATGCGAACCTTAAAGTCACTTATACAGTCATCAAACGGGTTCTCGTTCCAATAAGAAACACCGCTGTAGAAACGAGCCACGCAGTCCGGCAGAAGATAGAGCAGCTGTGCAAGAAGCTTTTCTCCCAATTCGCTGCCGCCATCAGAATCCCACATCTGCTCATTCACTCCTTGAATGATAAGTGCTGTCCAGCCGCCGGCAGATATATGCTGACACACTGCTGCAATAAACGTGGCAAAGTTTTTCTCATTAAACCCACACTGTTCTAAAACATCTTCCGGCGAACCAACAAGCAAGGTATCAGGCATAACCAGCGTTTCGTTTACAGGGACTGCATTATTGCTTCGCAAACCTCCCGTCCTGCTGCTGACATCGTTATAGTCATCGTATGCACTGCGAACAACCATGCTTTGCGGATATCTCAGCAAAAAAGCCCTTTCCTGCTCTGTTGCAGTGAATGTATGAACAAAGCTTACTGTTCCTCCGGTATCACACAGATCATGAACTCGAAAAGATCGTGTTGCAAAGAGCGTTCCTCCGACCTGGTATAACCTCAAAATACCTCGTCCGTTTTCGGTATTTCTCGGCATAGAAATATCAGGAAAGCACGCATGACTATGAATTATCTGATCCAAACCTTTCTGATTCTCCACAGGCAGTTCACGCAGACTTTGGGAAACAGCAGCTGTTTTAAAGCCCGGAGACATAGATTGGTCGTATAAGCCTTTTACACATCGTAATATAAGATGCTGACCGATCATCTAACTACCTCCCCCTTTTTCCAAAAAAACCTTTTATTTTTGCTCCCAGCCCGTTTTCACTGCCGTCAAAAAATTTCGGTGGATTACGGTTCTGAAAATCTTGCTCCTCATCGTTCATTGCATATATCATTGCACAGCTATCGTACCACGAATTAAAATTCTTCTCAGGCGACATGGCATAAATATTCTCCATAATAGGAGGTATCATCTTGAACTTTGTAAGAAGATAAAGCATCGGAAGCTCAATAAATCTCGGATGAATACTATTGATTGGAACAGTATATTGCTCCAATTCGGTCAGAAGCTTTTTACCGGCATCTTCGTTTCCGGCGGTAAAACTGTCGTTTAATTCGGAAAGCCTATCGTAATCGGTGCGTGATACGAGTATTCTATCTGATGTCAGTCCATTACTCATATTTCTGATATTCTTGTTAAATTGAAATATCTTAACATCGCATCCTATTGAAGAAACCGGTATATAAGCCGCAGATGTAAACATTCTTCTTAAAATTTTATACCAGTTTCCGCCCGAGTCAAGCTGACTAACAATATTCTCAGCACTTGCTGTAACAGGCTTATAAAACTGTGTAGCCCAGTTTTTATCACGACCAATGAAATATTTTATATCTCCTGTTCCGGCAATTGCCGGCTCGTCCTGTTCTATTTTCATATTTTCGTAATTATCATATATACCGTCTACCTTAGTTAAAAGGCAGGCTGTAGGCTTATTAACGGCAGTGCCTGTACTGTCCTTAAATATTACGCTTAATATATTTTCCATTTCAGACAAAGACTCAATATTCATATTACTTCTGCCGGGCATTTCATGACGTGGTCTGTTTAAAGAGAATGGATCTGTAAGAACAAACAAGGCATCTGCACGGCGGCAGCATTTTGTAATATCCTCTATGCCTGAACCGCCCGTATAACCTTCACCTACTACATCACGGAAACATAGAATACAAGTGGTTGTACTATTATCGTCCATATTGGACCCATTCAGTCTGCGAGTTTCTACCATTAAGCAGTGCGGAGGCGGAGTCATCTGCGTTGTCGGAGGAAATTCACCCCTATTTTCAAAATCTACAGCTTTATTTCGCACAATATCCTCATCTCTGCTTGTCAGATGAGAAAACCTCCAAGAAATTTCAAGGTTAATATTATGGATCTTTTCATTAAAGAGTCCATGAAGCTGTGCGTAGTGCTGCATTGTCAGAAATACTGTTTTACCTGCTGTTGAGTGACCGATCATTGCTACCGTAAATACAGGCATTTTACCCGATTCTTCCAACAATGGTTTTTTACAATGCGGACAGTATCTTTCATTGATTGTACCATTATAAAGCTTACCATTGATTGACAGCTTTTTAACAGAATATCCAACGCAAAGATAACCATTTACAACAAGATCGGGATCATAAACATGAAGAGGAAATTTAATATCTTTGAAAAAAATCGGCTCTGCTTTACCCCCCGCTTTTTTTACGTTATCATTTATCTCTGTTCCGCTCATATATGAAGAGCTTATACTGTCAAGTACATTGTCTGCTCCATCCATTCCGCCCATTCCGCCCATTGCCATACCAATGCTGCTTCCATGGGAATTTCCTTTAGATTTGGATTCACCTGCAAAATCCAAATTCGAGGGAGTGATCTTGTACTTCACCTCAGATGATTTTATTTCTTGAAGACAGTGAACGCACTTGATCCTATAATAACTCATCTTAATTCTCCTTTTTTCCAAATAGTGTTGAGAAAAAAGCTGCAAAACAGCCCTTTTTTTCTTTTTCTGAATACTTTCGGCATACCACAGAGGAGTCGGGTATCTCTAACTTAAAGTTAGACGCTCCGTCCGGTAAATAGAATGTAAGAATATGGCTGTACGATTCCGAACGAATAATAGGCCGATAAATCCGATATAGGAATCTCACACCGCAAAACGTATACGAATAGCATAAAAGACCCGTTGGTATACTTGTGCTGCTGTTGACAAGAACAGTCATAATGTTATTTTTTAGATTCTCTCTCCAGAACAGCTTTCCGGCACCACTATATCCCGTATATGTAATCCTATCTATACCGAAGTTGCGGCAGGCAATACGAAATCTGCTCACGGTTTCGTCATTGCTTATGTAATCGGCAATTCCAACCACAATAAACGTATGCATATTTGATTCGTTGTTATAGCGTATCGAGTAGCTCACCGATGAAGGCGATATATTAGCCCAAAGAATATTCTCCTCTTTTATCTTTCCGCTATCACTGTCAGAAATTTCCGCTATACCAATCTTCTGTAAAGCCTTATTTGTTTCCGGTCTGTCCCACGAAAACACAAATTTAGATTTGCCTGCGTCGTACTTACAAGTAACATTGTCAAGCTTTATAAGCTCCATACGATTACACCTCCCCGTCCTTATATCCGGATATTATCTCGGTCGGCTTTGTCCAACAAACAATGTAAAAGCAGTCGTTAATGTTTTCCACTATTCTCACCTGACGCTTAATATCTCCATCGATATAGAGCGTCTTTGCCAGTTCCGAACGATCCATAATATCGAGAATAATCTGATACTCAGGCTCAATCGTACTGTTGTATCTTCCCAAAAGAACTCCTGCCTTTTCCATGCATTTTTTTACGATTTTACGTGCGTCCGCCTCATCTTTGTAGTTTTTCTCAAGATTTTTAAGATATGTTGCTGCATTTACTCGGTAATTTGTCTTTGCAAGCTCAAAGACCTTCTCAATAAACTTTTGCTGTGCAGTTGTTGTATTTTCGGAATATTCAAGCATATTAAAATAAAGGTCTATCAGCTCCTTAAGCATATCGTCCGTCACGGTGAACTCTTCGGCAAGATATTCGTGAACTATCTCTTCTGCCTGCCAGTAACGCATCTCATCATTGACAATACTCTTAAGCTTCATTACAAAATCTGATGCACGCTTATGTGCTTTCAGCATTTTCTCCGTATCGGAATTACTTTCTATCAAGAGTGCACTGTA
>ONFW01000129.1 GCA_900317215.1 uncultured Eubacteriales bacterium
GTATATAACGCCTTTGACGACAGAGACGAGAGTGATTTTATAGCCGGAGATATCAGGAAAAGAGTAGATGCAGGGGCAAGATATTCCGATTTTGCCGTGCTTTACCGGATGAATAACCAGTCGCAGGGAATAGAACGCGCCTTCGTTCATGCAGGGATACCCTACCGGATAATCGGCGGCAGGCGCTTTTATGAGCGCCGCGAGATAAGGGATATGACAGCCTATCTCAGCGTAATATCAAACCCCAGCGACAGCATAAGATTGAAAAGGATAATCAATGTTCCTAAAAGAGGTATAGGGGACAAAACGATAAGCAATATCGAGGAGATAAGCTCCATGCTCGGGCAAAGCATGTTTGAAACGATGAAGCAGTCCCAGGAGTTTGAGGCTCTTGCAAAAAGCAGCAAAAAGCTTATCGGATTCTGCGAGCTGATAGAAAGCTTCTCCGCAATGCAGGGCAGCGTATCCCTCAGAGAGCTTTATGAAAAGCTGCTTGAACGCCTTGAATTTGAGATGTACCTTATAAAAAACTCCGAATACACCGAATCTGCTGTCGATAATGTAAGGGAGCTTGCAACAAGCATTGCGCAGTATGAGGACGACTCTGCGGAAGAAGCAACTCTTCAGGGCTTTCTTGAGGAAACTGCTCTCCTCTCGGATATAGACAGCTATCAGGAGAACGGCGACTATGCCGTAATGATGACTCTGCACTGTGCAAAGGGGCTCGAATTTGAAAACGTGTATATCCCCGGTATGGAGGAGAACGTGTTTCCCGGATATCAGGCTACTCTCAGTGACCATGAGATGCAGGAGGAAAGGCGGCTCGCCTATGTCGGCATCACAAGGGCAAAAAGCTCGCTCACCCTCATCAACGCAAAGAGCCGAATGATATTCGGTCATACCAACAGGAACAGACAGTCACGCTTTATCAGCGAGATACCCGACAGTCTGAAAACGGAAAAGCAGAGAGTGATAACCCCCGCTATGGCACCCGAAATGAATATGCCGTCTCAGAGGAGCATCAGAATGGCAGATATAGCCAGCAGCAGAAGCATAACCACCGACACTCCGAAAACGGCCGCTCAGACCTTTACAACAGGCATGAGAGTAAGGCACAAGACCTTTGGAGAGGGAATGATAATCTCCGTAAGACCCATGGCGTCGGACAATCTTCTCGAGATAGCCTTTGACAGTGTCGGAACGAAAAAGCTGATGTCAAAATTTGCAGGGCTCACTGTTCTGTAATTATGCGGAAGCAAAAAAACGAAAAGTCTCACAAACAAAAAAGGAGGCAAAGCAATGCCCGCAATAGTTTCACATTATCTTCTTGCAAGCAAGGTCTTTTCGGGACTCTCCGAGCTCAGACCAGAGCTTGAGCTTGTCCGTGATGCGTTCATCTGGGGAGCATCGGGACCCGATATTTTTTTCTGTCACAGACTTTTCCCCTATCAGAAGGGACGCAGCCTGAGAAAATACGGCACCATGCTCCACAATATGCCCGCCGAAACACTCATCAACTATCTTGTAAGCTATGCCCGCAACAAAAACAATGATATCGTGATGAGCTATGCCTTGGGCTTTGTATCTCATTATGCATACGACTCCATAGCGCACCCGTATATCCTCTATAAGTCAGAGGTAATGGAGTATAAACAGCCAGAAAAACACAGATCGGTCTGGCACAATCAGATAGAATCAGCTCTCGACTCTATCCTGCTTATCAGAGAGCGGGGTATAAGGATATCAAAATTCCGTCTGCAAAGCGCAGCGCCGATAAACAAAAGGATCAACGAAGCCATAGCTGCCGCAATGCAGGGCTATATGCTCTTCGCTCTCGGAAAGGGCATATACCGCTCCGAGATAGTAAAGGCACAGGTCGACTGGCACAATTCCCTTGCGGCTCTCAACGACTCCACGGGAATAAAACAATCCTTCATCAGCAAAGCCGAGCGTCTTGTGGGACTTCCTCCCATGCTCTCGCCCATGTTCAGGCGTGACGTTCCGGATATAAGCTATGATCCAGCAAATCTTTCCCACAGAGCATGGTACGATGAGACCGGAAGAGCCGAACACAGCGAAAGCTTCTTTGAGCTCACCGATCTTGCCGAGGAGCGCTCCGTAGAGCTTATCTCAAAGCTTCTCAGCGGCGAAAAGCTCACTTCAGACGACTGCAAAGCCTCCTTCTCGGGATATTGAAGCATAAAACATCGGAATATAGCAACATGAACGCATGAACGGCTGCAGGCGCTGAAGGCAAGAGATCTCCTGAGGCGTCGGCATCACATGGCAGCCATAGCTTTCGGGCAGCGAAAACAGCGCCGCCTGATTTATGAAGGTGAAAGAAAATGGTAAAGGAAAACATCAGGGTAGAGCTCAGGGAAGGGCTGCACATGAGACCTGCGGGTCTGCTTGCGGCTGAAATGAATAAATATCAGAGCAGAGTAACGCTGATATACGGAAATAAAGAAATCGATGCAAAAAGCATTCTCTGCATTATGGCAGCCGCAATAAAATACGGCGAGGAGATCACCGTGGAATGTGACGGCGAGGACGAGCTCAGCGCTCTCGGCGCCGCAGAAAGGCTGATGACCTGCAGGGATTGAAGGTCTTACCGCTGCGCCTCTGTTTTTCGCAAACATAAGTCCCATACAAATAATAATTAGGGATTTTGTATTGAAATTGCGGACATAATGAGGTAGAATATATTAATAATCATTTGCGGAGCTCCGCCGGACACTGACTCTCCACCATTCACCCCTCTGAGCTCCGAAGAACGGAGGATAAGGATATGGCAACTGTATTTGAAAAGATCGACGGCAACGACTCTATATTCAGCGGTACAGAGTACGTGCACGATTCGCTGCTGTTCAACTATATCGAATCCGCAAGATTCACTGATAAGTTCGACCTCTACAGCGATCACAGAAATTCCGTGATACTCATACCCCACACGGGCAACAGGGTATGGATATGGACCTCATCGGCGATAAAGACCGACACTGTTAGGCTTATAGACATCTGCCGCTTCCTGATGAACACGGGAATAAAAAGACCTGAGATTTACCTGAAGCATGAGGTCTCCGATAACTTCTCAGATCTTTACGCAGTGGCATCTGCGGATTTCGGCTATGTAGTAAAGGACGAGCTTTCTCTTGCTGCGCTTATCTATGAGGGCGGCGAGCTTCCCGAGCATCATGAGGGCGAAAGCATAATCCACATAGATAAGAACAACGAGGAACATGTCCGCCTTGTTACGGATTTTTACAAGGCGTGCAGAGATGAGTTCCATTGGTATGACAACTTTGACGCCAAGGTAAAAAATTACCTTGACATGCAGCTCTACGCTTACGTCAAGAACGGGGAAATGCTTGCAAACGCTGTAATAGGCGGTCATACCGATGACTACATCAGGCTAAAGTCCATTGCCGTGCTGAAGGACGAGCGAAAAAAAGGCATAGGCTATCAGATGTGCTGCTATATCGTCAACCGTATTCTGAGCTGCAGCAAAAAGCCCGTACTCTATACTCACGAGAAAAACGCTGCGGCAATGGGTCTGTTCAAAAAAACAGGCTTCCGTCTTTATGACAAGATCTATCTCATCAAGACGGACGATATTGACTGAGATACTTAGGAGGAATAAAAATGCACAAGCACAACGGAGAAAAATACTATATAACCACCCCGATCTATTATCCCTCGGGCGACCCGCATATAGGTCATTGCTACACGACCTCTGCCTGCGACTCGATAGCAAGATACAAGAGAATGCAGGGCTATGACGTAATGTTTCTCACCGGCACGGACGAGCACGGTCTGAAAATACAGCAGAAGGCAGAAAAAGCAGGTGTCAGTCCCAAGGAATATGTAGACGGGATAGTGGAGAAATTCAAGGATCTCTGGAGCTATATGAATATCAGCTATGACAGATATATCCGCACAACGGACGACTATCATGTCGAAAGCGTGCAGAAGATATTCAAGAAGCTCTATGACAAGGGCTACATTTACAAGGGCGAATATAAAGGAAAATACTGCACACCCTGCGAGAGCTTCTGGACGGATACGCAGCTTGTAAACGGTATGTGTCCCGACTGCGGCAGACCCGTTATCGAAGCAAAGGAGGAGGCTTACTTCCTTAAAATGTCGCCCTTTGCGGACAGAATAGAAAAGCTTCTCACCGAAACGGATTTTCTCCGCCCCAAAACAAGAGCGCAGGAGCTTGTCAACAATTTCATCAAGACCGGTCTTGATGATCTCTGTGTTTCAAGAACAAGCTTTACCTGGGGCATTCCCGTCACCTTCGATTCAAAGCACGTTGTATACGTATGGATAGATGCGCTCTCCAACTACATCACGGCGCTCGGCTACGAAAACAGCGCCTTTGATGACTTTGAAAAATTCTGGCCCGCAAATGTTCACATGGTAGCAAAGGATATCATGCGCTTCCATGCGATAATCTGGCCCGCAATGCTAATGGCACTTGAGCTTCCTCTGCCCAAGCATCTTGCGGTTCACGGCTGGATAACCTTTGACGGCAAAAAGATGAGCAAGTCTCTCGGAAACGTCATTGACCCGATACTCCTCGGCAACAGATACGGAGCCGATGCCGTAAGATACCATATTCTCAGAGAAATGGCTCTCGGCTCAGACAGTTCCTTCTCAAACGAGATAATGATAAACAGGATAAACACCGACCTCGCAAACGGTCTCGGCAATCTTGTATCACGCACCGTTGCAATGGTCGATAAATATTTCGGCGGCACCCTGCCCGAGGAGCAGCAGAGCGGAGATTTTGATGACGACCTCATAGCTCAGGCGACCGCTCTCAGCGACAAGGTAGATGAGCTTATCGACAAGACTCAGCTCAACAAGGCTCTTGAGGAGATATTCAAGGTAGTGTCAAGAGCAAACAAATACATCGACGAAACTACTCCGTGGATACTTGCAAAGGACGAGAGCAACAAACCGAGACTTGCCTGTGTTCTGTATAATCTTCTCGACACGATAAGGATAGTATCCACCCTGCTGTCAGCCTTCATGCCGACTACCATGCCTGAGATATGGGCACAGACAGGCGCAGACGACAACGCAGTAAAATATGACAACAGCGCAAGCTTCGCCGTGCTTCCGAGGAACGTCACAGTACACAAGGGTAAGATAATCTTCCCGAGAATAGACGTTGACAAGGAGATAGAGGAACTCAACAAGCTGTTGGACTCCGGCAAAAAGGAAAAGCCCGCTGAAGCGCAGGATAACAGCTCCGGGGAAAAAACCGAAGGACTTGCCATGATAGGCATAGAAGACTTTATGAAGGTCGAGCTGAGAGCTGCAAGGATAAAGAACTGCGAGCCTGTTAAAAAAGCCAAAAAGCTGCTTAAGCTCACGCTTGACGACGGCTGCGGCGAGCGCACCGTGGCAAGCGGCATCGCACAGTATTACAAGCCCGAGGAGCTTATCGGGAAAACGGTGATACTTGTGGCAAATCTCAAGCCGGCAGTGCTTTGCGGCATTGAGAGCAACGGCATGATACTCGCCTCAGACGGCGCTGAAGGCGTAAGTGTCGTCTTTCTTGAAGGCGTTGAGCCCGGTACAAAAATAAGATAACAGCATCTGCAACGCACTGTTCGCATTCATGCTCCGACGCACAGGCAGCAGCAGAAGCTATTATTATTACTGCTTCCACACTTCAAACTGAATGAAAGGGATGTGTTTTATTTGGCTGATGTAAAAAGAATTTTTGTGGAAAAAAGAGACGGCTTTGACGTAGAAGCGTCAAATCTCATGGCAGATCTGAGAAACAATCTCGGACTTGCCGCTATAGAAAAGGTAAGGATAATAAACCGCTACGATATCAGCGGTCTTGAAGGAGAAAGCTTTGAAAAGGCAAAGAATACGATTCTCAGCGAGACAAACGCTGACGTCGTATATGATGAGATCCTTCCCGAGGATAAGACCTTCCGCATCTTCGCAATGGAGTATCTTCCGGGTCAGTATGACCAGAGAGCCGATTCCGCAGCTCAGTGCGTGCAGCTCCTCACTCAGGGCGAACGCCCCGAGGTCGTCTCAGCCAAGCTTATCGGAATAAAGGGCAATATCACCGATGAAGATTTTCTCAAGGTGCAGCATTATCTCATCAACCCCGTTGAAGCAAGGCTTGCTTCTCTCGAAAAGCCGCAAAGTCTCGACATGAAGGCGGAGGTCCCCGCAGACGTTGCAGTAATTGAGGGCTTTACAAAATGGGACGATGCTCAGATGAAGGAATACTTCGACAGCATGGGCTTTGCCATGACACTTTCCGACCTGAAATTCTGCCGCGATTATTTCCGTGACGACGAGCAGCGCGACCCGACAGTCACGGAGCTTCGCGTAATAGATACATACTGGTCTGACCATTGCCGTCACACCACCTTCCTCACAAGGCTCGAAAAGGTCGAGATAGAAAAGGGAGGACTCTCCAAAGCCATTGAAGATGCTCTCTCTCTTTATTTCGAGAGCAGAAGGGAGCTTTACGGCGAAAATACCGATCGTGACGTTTCGCTCATGGACATGGCGCTCACAGGAATGAAGCTTCTCAGGAAAAAGGGGATGATACCCGACCTTGACGTGAGCGATGAAATAAACGCCTGCTCAATAGAGGTCCCCGTTACCATATACGGCAAAACGGAAAAATGGCTCGTTCAGTTTAAAAACGAAACCCACAATCACCCCACTGAGATAGAGCCCTTCGGCGGAGCTGCCACCTGTCTCGGCGGCGCTATCAGAGATCCCCTCTCGGGCAGAGCCTATGTTTATCAGGCGATGAGAGTTACCGGCTCCGGCGACCCGACTGTCCCGTTTGAAAAAACCATGGAGGGCAAGCTTCCTTCAAGAAAGATAACCACGGGAGCCGCAGCAGGCTACAGCTCCTACGGAAATCAGATCGGCCTTGCAACGGGTCAGGTGACGGAGCTTTATGACAAGGGCTACGTTGCAAAAAGGCTTGAGATCGGCGCAGTCATCGGAGCATCACCCAAATCGAATGTTATCAGAGAGGTTCCGGCTCCCGACGATGTTATCGTTCTCCTCGGCGGCAGAACGGGCAGAGACGGCTGCGGCGGTGCGACCGGCTCGTCCAAGGCGCACACAATGGAATCCATTGAGACCTGCGGTGCTGAGGTTCAGAAGGGCAACCCGCCCACAGAAAGAAAGATACAGAGACTTTTCCGAAACAGCGAGGTCTCGAGAATGATAAAGCGCTGCAACGACTTCGGCGCAGGCGGCGTATGCGTCGCTATAGGCGAGCTTGCAGACGGTCTTACCGTTGATCTTGACAAGGTCACGAAAAAATATGAGGGTCTTGACGGAACGGAGCTTGCTATCTCCGAATCTCAGGAGAGAATGGCTGTAGTGCTTTCCCCTGCCGACGTTGACCGCTTCATCAAGGAGGCAGGCAGGGAGAATCTTGAGGCTACTGCAGTTGCGTCAGTCACCGAGAAGCCCAGACTCACAATGAAGTGGAGAGGCAAAACCATCGTTGACCTGAGCAGAAAATTCCTCAACACAAACGGCGTCACTCAGACGGCACAGGCTTATATAACGGCTCCCGACGCCAACGGCTGCTACCGCAGAAAGGCTCCTGCAGAGCTTGCGGATATGTCCGCAGCCGACGCCTTCAAGGCCAACCTTTCAAGGTTGGAGGTATGCTCGCAGAAGGGGCTTTGCGAACGCTTTGACTCAAGCATCGGCGCAGCTACGGTACTCATGCCCTTCGGCGGAGTGACGCAGCTTACGCCTCAGGATGCTATGGCCGCAAAGATACCGCTGCTCCATGGAGAAACCGACGATGCTACCGCCATGGCATACGGATATATCCCCGGCATATCCCGCTGGAGCCCGTTCCACGGCTCAGCCTATGCAGTTGTGGAGTCTCTGTCAAAGCTTCTCGCTATCGGAGCCGACCCAATGACCGCAAGACTGACCTTCCAGGAGTATTTTGAACGATTGCATGATGTTCCCTCACGCTGGGGCAAGCCCGCGGCAGCTCTCTTAGGAGCGCTCACGGCTCAGCTAAAGCTGGGGCTCCCGTCTATAGGCGGCAAGGACAGTATGTCCGGCTCCTTTGAGGATTTAGACGTACCTCCCACTCTCGTCAGCTTTGCCGTCGCTATGACAAAGGCTTCAAAAACGATATCCGCTGAATTCAAAAAGGCAGGCTCCAGAGTGATCTATGTTCCTGTACCCGAAAACAAGACTGATCTCATGCCCGACTGGGACAAGCTCAGGGAAATGTACAAGGCGATATTTAAACTTATGAGCGACGGGAAAGTGCTCTCTGCAAGTACGGTCAGAGAGGGCGGAGCTGCTGCCTGCATAGCAAGAATGGCTTTTGGCAATAAGCTTGGCTTCACCTTTGCTAAGGAGCTCACCAACGACGAGCTGTTTGCACCGCTGAGCGGTTCTCTCGTAATTGAGCTTGCGGACGGCGCAGAGCCTGACGGCATTCTGTTCTATGACCTTGGCACAACAGAAGAAAAGCCCGTTATCACTGTAAACGGCACAGCTCTTGATATCGACAGTCTTATCGAAGCATGGACAGGCAAGCTTGAGAGCGTGTTCCCTGTTAAGGCTGACTGTCCCGAAAACACCCATGACATTGCGCTCTTTACTGAGAGAAATATTTCTTCACCAGCAATAAAGACCGCCCGTCCAAGGGTATTCATCCCTGTATTCCCCGGCACTAACTGCGAGGTAGATACCGCAAGAGCCTTTGAAAAGGCAGGCGCAGAGCCTGAGCTTCTGATAGTGAGAAATCTCAGACCCTCTGACATTGAGGAAACTATTGAAGAAATGGTTCGCATAATAAAGCAGTCTCAGATCATAATGCTGCCCGGCGGCTTCTCCGGCGGAGACGAGCCTGACGGCTCAGGCAAGTTCATTGCAACTACCTTCCGCAACCCGAGGGTATCTGAAGCTGTAAATGAACTGCTGAAAAACCGTGACGGACTCATGCTCGGAATATGCAACGGCTTCCAGGCTCTCATCAAGCTGGGACTTGTTCCCTACGGTGAGATCAGGGAGCTCAGCGAAAACGACCCGACTCTGACGTTCAACACGATAGGCAGACATATTTCAAGAATGGCATACACAAGGATAACCTCGGTAAAATCGCCGTGGTTCTCGCTTGTAAACGCAGGCGATATACACGCCGTACCTATTTCTCACGGCGAGGGACGCTTTGTTGCTGAGGAAAGCGTGCTCGAAAAGCTCATTGCAAACGGACAGGTCGCAACACAGTACGTTGATCCTGACGGCAGGGTCGCTTCCGATACGGAATTCAACCCCAACGGCTCCGTATGTGCTATCGAGGGCATAACAAGCCCCGACGGCAGGGTACTCGGAAAAATGGGACATTCCGAGCGCAAGGGCAGCGATCTGTATTTCAACGTTCCCTTTGAGAAGGATCAGAGGATATTTGAAAGCGGCGTTGCCTATTTCAAATAAGCATTCCGAACACCGGACGGGAAATATAAGCTAATTGGAAAGCCGCATTAATACTGTATGTATGGGTCTGACAACAAAGACAAATACTTCCGCTGTCGATCATTTCCGGTATATAATTCATATCAATATACAGTACCGTTCAAAAGCAACGGGATCTGCGGCTCACCGTTAAAAAAGCTTCCGTACAACAATGCAAGAAAAAATCGCAAATCCATATATGCTTTTTGTACATTTTTATTCATGACATTTTATGATTTATGCTATATAATATTATACAGGTCTATGACCGTTTGTGCCAAAGTAATACGGCATAATTAATTTGAAAGGATGTTTTTATTATGAGATCAACACTCAGAATAATTCTCGCATCAGCTCTGATAGCAGCTATGATCGCTTGCGTTGGTGCAGGCTGCGCAAAGAAGGATGACACTTCAAAGCAAAGCAGCGCTGCTTCTACTGCTTCGCAGACCTCCGGTGAGAGCAAGACTGAGGAAAGCAAGACTGAGGAAAGCAAGACCGAGGAGAGCAAGACTGAGGAAAGCAAGACCGAGGAAAGCAAGACCGAGGA
>ONFW01000138.1 GCA_900317215.1 uncultured Eubacteriales bacterium
CTGATTGGTGCGTTCTTCGGTGATGATGCCGATATTCTTTCCTGCTGCGGTCGGGCGTTTTCTTGCCTTGTTATTGGCAATATTATCCGACAGCATTCCGATATCCGTCAACCAGTCGGTGATGACGCCGCGTTTCAGTTCCTTTACATACATCTGATTAACCAGATCATTCAAGCGTTTTGTCAGCTCGGATACAGAGATTGGCTGCTCGGAATATGCAAATTGTTTTAGCTGTTCTGCTGTAACAGTATATTCAGCCCTGTCAGGCATTTCGACTTTGAACTTACCTTTGTTGTCTACGATCTGCTTCAATATTCCTGAAACATAGAACAGACAGCGTGATATCCTGACATTGTTAACGACGTCATTTTCATTTACTTCTGTATCCGTCAGCGGATTAACGCCGTTGGCGAGCTTTTCTAAGTACATCTGCGCTCTGGCGATGGTTTCTATTTCGGTCATAATGCTTCACTCCTCTTAATCCCTTAAACATCCGATAGGGATAACATATACACCGTCAGGGCGCCGGTAAGCAAAATCTCCGACACCGATCAGTACCATTTTGAACGCGGGAGACGGCATTTTGCCGGTATCGATTTCGGATTCCAAATCATTGAGCGTTTTGACGCCTTCCTCGATCAGTCTTTCGCCGCCGAGCTTGATTTCTATCAAACCATAAGAGCCGTTGCGAAGATGTAAAACGGCATCACATTCAAGTCCTCTGCTGTCGCGATAATGAGATACACTGCCTTTCAGGGCGTCGGCAAACACTCTCAGATCACGGATACACATGGTTTCAAACAGCAATCCGAAGGTGTTCAGGTCATTGATCAGGTCATCGGGGCCCAAGCCCAGCGCCGCTGTCGCAATCGACGGATCGACGTAGTATCGGGTATCCGATGTGCGGATCGCGGTTTTGGAGCGCAGGTTAGGATTCCATGCGGGCATATCTTCAACAACCAAAATCTTTTTCAGTGCGTTGATATAGGAATATACAGTGTCGACGTCAAAGCCGGAGTTATCGTTCGCCATTACATCGTTGCATATCACCTGAGCGGATGCCTGCGTACCTTGATGACGCGCGTAAGAACGCATCAGCCGTTTGACTCTCTCCGGATTGCGGGTGACATTATCGACCCTGCTGATATCGGAACGGACAACAGCGTCATAATAATCAAACGCCTGCTCAAGCGCGGTCTCACCGGAGAGCGTTGTCGCCTGAGGCCATCCGCCTCGGCAGAGAACAAACGCAAGGCTTTCCAAATTCAGCAGATTGATTCCAGTGATCTCCTTCGGCTGAGTGAACAGCTCTTTCAAACTAATATCTCCATTTGACTCGCCGGATTCATACAGGCTCATCGGGCGCATTTTCACCCACGCGAACCGCCCCGTACCGGAATGCTTGATATCATCGTATGAGACGGGTACGGCGGAGCCTGTCAGAATAAACTGCCCGAGTTCCTCACGGTGATCTACCTCGAAACGAATCGCGTCCCATAGCTTCGGCGCAAGCTGCCACTCGTCGATCAAGCGCGGTGCCTTCCCTTTGAGCAGCATTTTGGGGTTGATATCCGCCATCGTCAGATACTGCGACTCTTTCTCGGGATCAGACATATACAGGATGCTCTTTGCGATCTGCTCCGAGGTCGTAGTCTTGCCGCACCATTTCGGACCCTCTACCAATACGGCTCCTTTGCCCTCGAGCTTCTTTCGGAGGATATCGTCCGCGATTCTTGCTTTATACTTTTTCATAAACTCACCTACATTTCTTCTACTATCTATTATAACCGATATGACACAAAAGTCAACTAAAATCGGTAATATATAATAATATTATTAGGTAATTTATAAAGTTACTATCTGGTAATTTGTGATTTTTCTGTCGGGTAAAATAGATTTTTCTCTTTCTAACCTGACATGAATTGACAAGAAAAAACAAGTCCTGCCACAAAACAAACCAAGGACGCAATCAACATGACCGCATCCTTGATTTTTGGCTTATTAAATAGCTTTTTTTGAGTATTATACCGCCAGCCCGTAGGTGTATGTAACCCTCTCCAGATGATCGTAACAAGTCTGATTATTCCTGATGGTTTCTGCTTGTCGTACGTGCCACATGACGTTGACCATCTGACCGCCGATGGAGCCTGCCTGCTTGGAGGTCAGGTCACCGTTATAGCC
>ONFW01000108.1 GCA_900317215.1 uncultured Eubacteriales bacterium
ATCCTTAAGACCCGTGATCCTGATAACATTATCTTTCAGAACATAGAGGCGGTGGAGAGCATCATGCTTTTCCGCTTCCTTTACCCAATCCTCGGTTTTAGAGGTCTTTCCGAACACCTTGGATTCATCGTTGTAATCGTAAACATAGGATTCCTTTGTAAATCCTCCGTTCTCAAAATCATCCTCGTAGGTATTCTCAGCATGAGTAAAGGCAGTGACCTCACCGTTCTTGTATGTGACGATTGCACGGTCGGTCTCTGTAGAAAATGCATACTGATCGTTACCTATAGCCTGCATTTCGGTAAAGCTTGAAAGCTTGCCGTCCTTATAGAACACTATGCTTGCTCCGAGATTTTCTGTATCAAAGCTGATAAGGGTCTTTGATTTGTAGGTCGCATCTGAGGAATAGCTCTTTGCGGTATATTCGATCGTGTAGGAGTTTGTACCGTTCTGCGTAACGGTAGCGTCATCATTACCCAGTATCTTGAACGAGTTCTGAACCGACTCAGGTGTTATACCCTCGGTAAAGTACACAAGGTCGAGATAACGCAAGGCGTTGAACGGCATATACAGAATATTCACCATAGCGGAATAATCATCGCCCGCTGCTTCATTATGCTTGTCCTGAAGCTCGTTAAATTTATTTGACATCTTCTCGGTCAGAGTGTTGTAGAATTCATAGACATCCTTTCCGCTCTTTGCAGAAATCTGAGTCTCGTTTTTTCCCTCTGAGGTCTGCGGAGCTGCCTCAGATTTTTCTCCGCTGTCTGAAGCCGCTGCGGAATTATTGCTGTCGGACACCGCAGTTGATGTGCCGTTCGTCTTGCTTGCCTCACCTGAGCCGTTGCCTGAGCCGGCGCAGGCGGAAAGTGAAAGCGCCATAGTACAAACGAGTGCAATAGTGATGATCCTCTTTTTCATGGTGTTAACCTCCTGTGTATTGTAAAATCATACGGGATGAACCTTTGTTTTAAGATCAGCAGTGGGGTCTATGCCTATTTTTGCATCACGGCGCGCCTTGAAGAACTTGGGAGCCACCTGCGGGAACTGAGCATAGGTGAGAACGTCCTCCTCCTGCTCTATCCACTCGGGTATCTCTGCACGAAGCTTTTCAAGCTCCGGCTCGATAAGGTCAGCAGGTCTGCAGGTGACCGGCTTTTCGTCTCCTATGATCCTCTTACGGAAATCAGGGGCTATCGGAACGGGCGTTGTGCCGTATTTTCCTGCCACAAGATCCTTGAACTGGCCGCTGCAGTTCTTGTATTTTCCGAACAGCACGTTGAACACTGCCTGTGTTCCGACTATCTGTGAGGTAGGAGTTACAAGAGGCGGATAGCCTGCATCCTTACGCACTCTCGGCACCTCCTCGAGTACCTCTGTGAGCTTGTCTGCCTTGCCTGCGTCCTTGAGCTGCTTGAGAAGGTTTGAGAGCATTCCGCCGGGGACCTGATAAATAAGCGCCTTGGCATCGGCAGCAAGCATTTTAGGATCGAGCAGACCGCTCTTGATATACTTCTCACGAAGCGTCATAAAATACTCTCTTATCTCAGAGAGCTTTACAAGGTCGAGGCCTGTGTCATACTCTGTACCCTGCAGAGCAGCCACCATTGATTCGGTCGGAGCATGTGACGTACCGTTTGCCAGAGGAGACATTGCCGTATCTATCCTGTCGCAGCCTGCCTCGACAGCCTTCATCAGACACATAGACGCAAGACCCGAGGTGTAATGAGTGTGGAGCTGAACGGGTATGCTTACCGCCTTTTTAACAGCAGCTACAAGCTCTGCTGTATAGTACGGCGTAAGCAGGGCTGCCATATCCTTGATACATATAGAATCAGCGCCAGCAGCCTCTATCCTCTTTGCGTAGTCGATGTAATAGTCTGTGGTAAAGATAGGTCCTGTCGTATAGCTCATTGCGACCTGAGCCTCCACGTTGGGATTCTCCTTTTTTGCAGCCTTTGTCGCATTAATTGCAGTCTGCAGATTCTTGATATCATTGAGAGCATCGAATATCCTGATAACATCTATTCCGTTTGCAACGGAACGCTGAACAAAATACTCGAGAACATCATCAGCATAGTGGCGGTAGCCAAGCATATTCTGTCCTCTGAAAAGCATCTGCAGCCTTGTCTTGGGACAATACTTTCTGATCGTGCGGAGCCTCTCCCACGGATCCTCATTAAGAAAACGGATGCAGGAGTCGAAGGTCGCGCCGCCCCAGCACTCGAGAGAATAAAAGCCGATATCATCAAGCGCAGGAAGTATCGGTATCATATCCGAAAGCGGCATTCTTGTGGCTATCAGAGACTGGTGAGCATCACGAAGCACCGTCTCCGTTATCTGTATTTTTTTTGCCATTATGATATTCCCCTTTCGCAGCCTGTCAGTTAAGAGTCACAAGAACTGCGCCCGTATCTACGGACTCTCCCTTGCTTACGGCAACCGAAGCAACCGTCGCATCACGGGACGCCTTGATCTCGTTTTCCATTTTCATTGCCTCAAGGACTACGAGAACATCGCCTGTCTTTACCGCCTGACCTGCCTTAACGGGTACGTCAAGGATAGTTCCGGGCATCGGGGATTTTACTGCCTCTCCTCCGGCAGTCTGTGCGGGTGCAGGCTTGGGAGCAGCCTTTATTGCCGCTGCAGGAGCAATTGCCGGAGCAGAAGGAGCTGCAGAGCCGTCCGTCTCCTCCACCTGTACATCATAAACCACACCGTTTACTGTTATTTTCAGATTTTTCATCTTGAGTCTTCCTTTCAATTATTTATCATATATAGAGATTGTTATGCTTCTTAGGAAGCGTGGACACTCTCTTATTGCTGAGCATTTCTACAGCGGAAACAAGCCTTTCCCTTGTTTCGGAGGGCTCGATTATATCATCGACATAGCCGTTCTCCGCAGCCTTCATTGCGGTAAGCTCATTTTTCCTGAACTCACTGACCACAGCTTCTCTGTCCTTTTTGGGATCCTTTGAGCCCTTGAGCCTTCCTCCGAGGTCATCTCCCAGCATTATCACAGCTTCAGCCTCCGGGGTCAGAGCAGAAACTGACGCGCCTGTCCATGCGAAGGTCATATCTGCTGAAGCTCCCGTGCCTGCGGCCGCTATATATACTGCACCGAAGGCGTCTCCCGTTATAACGGTGATCTTTGGCGCAGTAGCCTCTGCATAGGCTGACGCAAGCTTTGCGGCGCCCTTTATACATTCAAAGCTCTCAGCATTTATGAAAGAAATAATTGGCATACTGAAGGCGTCGCAGAGTCTTATGAATCTTGCCGCCTTGGCGCAGGACTTATGATCGAGAGTTTTTCCCTCAAGCACCGCAATACCTGCTGTCGTGCCGTTTATCGTTGCAAGTGCAGTCGTTACAGTCTTACCGAAGTCCTTTTGCAGCTCGATGAGGCTGCCCTCATCTGCCACTGCAAGGGCAGCCTGAGCTGCCGTCATATCGGCCGTGACCGATCCGGAAGCGCTGATACTGTCGTATGCCACACAAGCTGTGCTGAGGTTATTTGAGGGCAGGATGCTGACAAGCGCCCTTGTCTTATTTATAGCCTCGTCCTCATCGGCTGCCGTTATGTGTGCTGTTCCTTTTTCGGCGTTCTCTCGTGCAGATGCAGAGCCGCCGCTTGTATTGAGCGAAAGCTCCGCCTTTTCAGTCATTATCACTATATCTCCGCATACGGCGATCAACGCCTGTGTGCCGCAGCATTTTCCGAGAACCACGGAGATCTGAGGAACAACGCCCGAAAGAGCGTTAGAGTATTTCAATATATCACCGTATGCGGCAAGAAGGTCTGTTCCCTGGTCCAGTCTGCCGCCTGCGGAATCATACATGGCAACGACAGGCTCGCCTGTTTTGAGCGCAAGGTCATATACCTTTTTTATCTTTGCAGCCTGAGCCCTTGACATTGCGCCTCTTGAAGCATCGGTATTCTGAGCAAAAGCGTATACACCAAGCCCGTCTATCGTGCCGTGCGCCGCAGCGACCTCAGCATAGCCGTCCGCTGATCTGACAAATGCATCTATCTCGGTGTACTGTCCGTCATCAAAAAGCTTTGCAAGGCGCTCATAGCCTTTTTGTGAAGCAAGCTCTGTCTTTGCTTTTGACAGAGTCTCGTTTTTTTGCTGAATAGTCATCAGGATCCTCCCTTTACTTTCAAAAACAAATTTTTCCTCTATTTTATTATAGTATAAGCCTTCAAAAATATCAAGCCTAAATATACTTTTTATAACAAAGTGTACAACTGCATTATGAAACCAGAATGTGCACATAATGCAATAGGGTAGACCGAGGGACACTTTGTCCCTCAACCTCCCATTGCACCGTACGTACGGGTCTCGTATACGGCGCTACATGAATAC
>ONFW01000142.1 GCA_900317215.1 uncultured Eubacteriales bacterium
AGGTCAAGGCAAAGGACAGCAGCGGAAAGGTAGTAAGCAAGGTGTTAAAACTCAAGGTAACAAAATAATATTGATATCAGTACACAGCCCGACAGTCTGAAAAGATGATCGGGCTGTTTTGTTGCAAGAAGCATATTAATGTAGTATAATCTGTTAAAGACGATCATTTATTACGGCGGGTGCAGGGAACTTGTTCCCTGCCGAGGGGGTCAGGGGGCGAGAAGCCCCCACGGGAAAGAGGTAGATAACATGGCATTTAAAAAAAGAGAGTATCCTGCGATAACTATAACAAAAAAGGCTGAGACAAGTATTGCAGGCGGACATCCGTGGGTATATGACGGCGAGCTGACCGGCTTTGACGGCAGACCCGAAAACGGCGGGCTTGTCGATGTGCTGTCGTCGAAGGGCAGATACCTCGGCACAGGCTTTTATAATGATAATTCCAAGATTAAGATAAGGCTCATCTCATCAAATGCAAACGATAAATTTGATGAGGCCTTCTTTGAGAGGCGCATACGTTATGCGTGGGAATACCGAAAAACCGTGATGCGTGACGATATCGGTTCCTGCAGGGTCATTTTCGGAGAGGCGGATACCTTCCCGGGGCTCACTGTTGATAAATTTGAGGATATCCTTGTCACCCAGACCCTCTCCCTCGGCATAGAGCAGAGAAAGGATATCATCTTTCCTCTGCTGTATAAGGTGCTTTCTGAGGACGGACAAAAAATCAGAGGTGTTTTTGAGAGAAATGATGTCGCTATCCGTGAGCTTGAGGGTATGACACAGAATAAGGGCTTCTATCCTCTCGGCGGCGTGCCTGCGCCTGAAAGCACAAGCACTGTTATAACCGAGAACGGTATAAAATATAACGTGGATTTTGAGAACGGACAGAAAACAGGCTTCTTCCTCGATCAGAAGTATAACCGACTTGCAGTGTCAAGGCTTGCAAAGGGGAAAAAGGTTCTCGACTGCTTCACGCATACAGGCTCCTTTGCCCTCAATGCCGTAAAGGGCGGCGCAGCTCATGTCTGCGCGGTGGATATCTCTGAGGACGCTGTTGAAATGGCAAGGGCAAATGCTGCGCTCAACGGCTTTGAGGACAGGATGAGCTTTCGTGCGGCAAATGTGTTCGATCTGCTGCCGGAGCTTTCCGAAAAGGACGGTTTCGATCTTATTATTCTCGACCCGCCTGCATTTACGAAATCGAGATCAACAGTAGACAGCGCCATGAGGGGCTATAAGGAGATTAATCTGAGGGCTATGAAGCTGCTGCCGAGGGGAGGCTATCTTGCCACCTGCTCATGCTCGCATTTCATGAAGGACGAGCTTTTCCGAACAATGCTCAGAAGCGCAGCCTTTGACGCTCACGTATCCCTGAGACAGATAGAAGCCCGTCAGCAGTCTCCCGACCACCCGATACTCTGGAACGTGCCGGAGACTGATTATCTCAAATTCTATATATTTCAGGTGGTCTGAGTTGATTATTATACAAAAAAGTGAGCTGATCGCCTTTACTTTTTGTCGGTATTATGGTATAATGGCTATGTCTAAAGAGAAACAAACTGTTTAACGGAGGTGTCAGGGATATGCCGATATTCGCTTTTATCTTGTTGGGAATAATGCTTTTTGCTTTTGCCGCAATAGCGTTTTTCTTCTTTATCTTCGACCACCGTGACAGGCTCTATACATATGATGACGACCCCCTGATGAACAGCAGCGATTTTGAGTGCGAGTTTTCCCGCATAGGCGGCTCTGAAAACGAGCATACAACAATAAGGATCGCTGTAAAGGACGGCACAGCGAGGATATATTACAGCCACAGACAGACTAACGGGGCGGCTCTTGAGAAGCTTGAGCATGATATCCCCTCTGAGGCGGCGGAAAAATTGAAAGCCCTCTACAAGGAGCACTGTGTGCCTGTCCTCGTGGATTGCGAGAATAAGGACGAGGTTGCCCTTGATGCTCCCTCGGAGCTTATAACCTATACCGCAGGAGAAATATCATATATGATAAGCAGCGATCAGAGCTTTCCCGAAAAAAGCAGGGGGATATTTGACGAGGCGGAGGCGCTGATGAGGTCTTATCTTAAATAACATAATAACGGCAGCTCTGCTGCCTGACAAAACAATAAAGGAGATGTAAAAATGGGTCTTTTCGACAATCTGAAAAATCCCTTCAATCAGGGTACGCAGCAACCGTCTCAGGGCGGAAACAGGAGTGTAGACGTGGTATTTCAGAGCCTGCCCGAGAATCTGGAGCAGTTCAAGGCGCTCCCTCAGGCGGCAATGTCCACGCCGTTCGATACGGCAGCGCTGACGGTGCTTGCATTCTGCTTCTATCCGCAGAACAAGGACACCTCACTTGCTATGGTGGACTTCCTCAAGGGGCCGAAGCCGCTTACTCCTTATGAGAAATCCTTCATACAGGATCGCTTCAGAGGAGTTGACTATATCCCGAGGTCGTATTTCAAGGGGGCTTCCCCACAGAACGACTATATGCCTTCACAGCCATATACCGTGACTGTTTCGGAGAATCCTTATTCATATCAGAATGAGAACTATGCAAAGCTGTTTATCCGTTCGGGCGGAGCCGACAGTCCCCGTGAGGTACTGATGAGAAAGGCTAAGGACGGAAAATGGTATCTCTGGGAGCAGTTTATTCTTGTAGGTATCCGTGAGCCGGAAAGCTCAAATCCGTGGGCTTGAAGATAAAACAGAATGAGGTGTTATTATGGAGCTTTCAGGAAAGTGGATAATAAAAGAGGTGCTGAAATTCAACGATAATTACGAGCGTGAATGGGTGAGTGCCGAAGCTATGCTTGCTGACGAGGAGGTTGATCCTTCGGATAAGAAGCTTCTCAGTTCATCGGCGGTCTTTGATGATGACGGCTTTATCAAGCTGATGATGCCTTTGCCCGAGGAGATTCCTCAGGAGGAGCTGAAGGAACTGCTGGATTCGGGTGAGATAGAGATGTATGGCGATGATATGATCGTGTATGAGAAGCACCCGTATAAGCTCGTTGACGGCAAATTAATGTTCGACACAGGAACAAAGGGCGAGGTGCTCGGAGAAGCTATAGATCCGTGGGCTCAGATAAAGGAAGCTGACGGAATGTTGGAGTTCATGAGCTATCATCTTGCAAAAGCATAAAAAGAGATTTTCTAATATACAAAAAACAGGGCTGCCGCACTAAGTAGTGTGACAGCCCTGTTTTCAGGGGATCAAGATAAGGCGTTGCAGGGCATTGTCTGCGCCGCATTGCCTTATGGATCGGAATAAGCTTTTTCAAACAGCCTTGCATTATCGCAGAGCAGCGACAAAGGCAGAGCTATGCCGACAGCCTGTTTTTGAGCCTCAGCTTGTCGGAGATCATGGCGATAAATTCGCTGTTGGTCGGCTTGCCTCGACTGTTGTGGATCGTGTAGCCGAAATATGAATTCAGAACATCTACGTCGCCTCTGTCCCATGCTACCTCGATAGCGTGTCTGATAGCTCTTTCAACTCTTGACGGGGTAGTGCTGTATTTTGCCGCAACGGACGGATACAGCTCCTTTGTAACGGCGTTGATGATATCGGGTCTCTTGACTGACATGATTATTGAGCTTCTGAGATAATGATAACCCTTGATATGAGCAGGCACGCCTATCTGATGAAGTATACCCGTTACTGTCAGTTCAAGGTCGCTGTCAATGGTGTAGACCCTGCTTTTTCCGACACCGGTGTCGTCAAGACAGCAGTTCATAAGCTCCGAGATCCTCTCAAGAAGGTCTGATAACCTGTAGGGCTTGATAACATAATAGGCTGCGCCTGCACTAAGAGCCTCTTTTTCAAGAATGGGGCTATCGAAGCCTGAGGTCATTACAAATACCGGACATTTTATATTTTTATTATTCTTGATGCTGCGGATCACACCGACTCCGTCAATGCTGCTCATGAACATATCCATGAGAACAACATCCGGAGAAAAAGAACGTATTTTGTCGATAACGACACTTCCGTTTTTTTCGCAGAACTGTGCTTCAAATCCCTTTTCGCTGAAGATTTCTGTTGTGTCCTGCGCAAAAGCGCCGGCTTCTTCTGCGATAAGTACCTTAAACCTGGTTTTCATGTTTTATTCCCCCATAAGATGTTTTGTGGTGTTTTGATATTACCATATATTACCAATTTTAGCAATACCCCTTTTAATAAAAAGATCAAATACGGATATTTGACCAAATATCACAACTAAAAGAGGATACAGATTGTTGTATATTTTATGGATAATTATTCATAAAAAACAAATCCACCTCATAGCAGTGTGCAAAAAATGCTGCAGCGGCGCTTGTTTTGTAAAAAAACAGTACCGCTGCATATTTACTGTAAAAAGACCGCATAGCCCCTTGAGGGGTCGTTTACAAGAACATGAGTGAGAGCTGCGCAGAGTCTGCCGTTCTGAATGACAGGGCTTCCGCTCATTCCCTGAACGATGCCGCCGGTTTTATCGAGCAGGCGCTTATCCGTTATCCTTACGATCATGTTTTTGCAGGAGGAATTGTCATTGTAGCTTATATCCTCGATCTCAATGCTGTATTCCTCAGGCTCACTGCCTTCAATAGTGGTAAGGAGGGTCGCAGGTCCTCTCACGATCTCCTGCTTGAAGGCGAGGGGCATCATTCTGGTGTTTCGGGGAGCGTTTTTCATTCTGCCCTTGACGCCCCTTTCGGTGTTTTCGGTCAGACTTCCGAGAGGCTCGCCGCTTGAAAATTCGCCGGTAAGTGTTCCGGGAGCTCCGCAGGTGCTCCGAGTGACGGAGCTTATCTCAACGGAGGTGATCTCTCCTCTGAGCAGGGGCATAAGGCAGCCGCTTGTGCTGTCACAGATGCCGTGACCAAGCCCGGAGAAGCTATTGTCAGCAGGATCGGTGTAGGTCATAGTACCTATGCCTGCAATGCTGTCACGTACATTGATCCCGAGACGGTATTTTCCCGTAACGCTGTCTCTCAGCGGCGCCGGCGTGCAGGTGAAGACCTTTCCGTCACGCCTGACCTCAATGCTCAGAGGTTTTCCTCCGCTTTTTTCTGCAGCGGCGCTGAGCTGTTCGTTTGTGCGGAGAGGAACTCCGTCAACCGAGAGCAGTACATCGCCTCCTCTTATTCCTGCCTCTTCCGAGGGCGAGAAGCTGCCCTCGTCGGTACAGACCTGTGCAGTAGATGCGGCTACAAGCCCGTCAGTGTACAGCCTTATCCCGAAGGGCTGTCCTCCGACTGCAACGATCTTTCTGTCGGTCAGCTCAATGCTAACCTCCTTAACAGGAAAGAAGCCGAGCATCATCAGTCTTGCGTCAAGATATCTTGCCTGCTCTGAGGTATCGGAGGAGGCAGGCATTGCTCTGTCCTCCGTATAGCTCAGCGACAAGGGCAGGGGACTTGGCGTTATCTCGTCATTTGGCGAAACGAGCATAAGTCTGTCCGGAGTGAGCAGATCTGCGGCTCCTGCGCAGACGAAGAGAGCGCACAGCAGAGGAGAAAGAAGGAATACCAGCCGGTGTATGCTTTTTTTCATGATATCGCCGCCTTTGCTTGCGTTTTGATCAAAGAACATGCTGACCTGCGCACGATATTATTATTTGCCGAAAATGAACAGATTAATCGGGAAAAAATTGACGAGATACGGAAAGCTCTTCGTTAGAATAACCAAAGTTGGGCTGATTTTTTTGTGAGTGTGTTGACAAGCACATTGAAAAACTGTTAAAATAAATTGTTAAAGAATGTATGCGCCCGATGAGGAAAATACATTGTCAACATAAAAAAATAAAAATGAAAAGATGTGATGACTGTGATAAGAAGTATGACAGGCTACGGCAGGTTTGAAGGCGTTATCAGCGGCAGACAGACCGTTTTTGAGATCAAGGCGGTCAATCACCGTTTCTTTGAGCTGCAATGCCGTCTGCCGAGAGGCTGCGGTTTCCTTGAGGAATCTATAAAGGAGCTTGTCTCGGGGTGTGTGTCGAGAGGTAAGATCGATGTCTACGTCTCAGTCGAGGCTGATGATAACCTTGAGGCGGACGTAAAGATAAACCGCTCCCTTGCTTCGGGATATCTCAAAGCCTTGAAGGAGCTGTGCAGCGAGTATGAGCTTAGAGACGATATCTCCGTTTCCCTGCTCTCGAGATACAGCGACATTTTCACGGTGACAAAGGCGCCTGAAAATGAGGAGGCACTGAGGGCTATTGTTATCGAGGCAGGAGAAAAGGCTCTGGCTGAGTTTATGTCCATGAGGGAGCGTGAGGGCGAAAGGCTTGCCGCTGATGTTCTTGAACACGGAAGGACGATAATCTCTCTTGTTTCTGAGATAGAGGAGCGTTCCCCTGTGACTGTGGAGGAATACCGGAGCAAGCTTTATGACAGGCTCAGGGAGATACTCACAGATACGAGCATAGATCCTCAGAGGATACTCACGGAAGCGGCTATCTTTGCTGATAAGACCGCAGTAAATGAGGAAACTGTCCGTTTGAGAAGCCATTTCTCGCAGCTCGAGGAAATGCTCGGGAAAAGCGAGCCTGTAGGCAGAAAGCTGGACTTTATCGTTCAGGAGATGAACAGAGAGGCAAATACGACAGGCTCAAAGGTATGTGATGCGGAGCTTGCGCATAAGGTTGTGGAGATCAAGGCGGAAATAGAAAAGATAAGGGAACAGGTACAGAATATTGAATAACGGGGCGGTAATATGAGGCTTATAAATATCGGATACGGAAATATGCTTTCGTCATCAAGAATAATAGCAATTGTGAGCCCCGATGCTGCTCCTGTAAAAAGAATGATACAGAATGCAAGAGAAAAGGGAATGCTCATAGACGCTTCATGCGGAAGAAAGACAAAGGCTGTAATAGTGACGGACAGCGACCATGTTGTCCTTTCGGCGGTCCAGCCCGAGACAGTTGCCCACCGTGTGAATGAGAGCAATGAGGAGGAAACAGCAAATGACAAATGACGGACTTCTTGTGGTGATATCCGGAGCTGCGGGAACAGGAAAGGGAACGGTTGTGGAAAGGCTTGCTGCCGACGAGGGAATAAGAGTGTCGATATCCGCAACAACACGCAGCCCGAGAGGGAACGAGCAGGATGGCAGAGAGTATCATTTTCTGACAAAAGAACGGTTCAGGGAGCTTATCGAAAATGACGGCTTTCTTGAATTTGCCGAGTATGTGGGAAATTTCTACGGCTCACCGAGAAGGCAGGCTGAGGAATGGATGAAGCAGGGCAGAGACGTTATCCTTGAGATAGAGGTACAGGGCTGCATGCAGGTCAAGGAGAAAAAACCGGACTGCGTCAGTATTTTCATACTTCCCCCTTCAATGGAGGAGCTTGAGCGCAGACTCAGGAAGAGAGGCACCGAAACTGAGGAGCAGATACATGCGCGTCTTGCAAGGGCAAGGGAGGAGCTTCCTCTTGCTCAGGACTATGATTATCGTGTCGTTAATGACGATCTTGACGAATGTGTTGACAGGATAAGGGAAATAATCCGTGCCGAAAAGGAAAAGAGATTCAACTGAAACAGTTTTACAGAGAAAGGGAGATGCTTTATGTACGAGAAATACACAAGACCTTCGGTAGATGACATTTTTGCGGGAAAGGTGAGCAAATATGCGCTCGCCATAGCGGTCGCAAAGAGGGCAAGAGAGCTTACGGACGATATGCAGAAGGATAAGGGCAAGGTATGCGACAAGCCTGTACTTGTTGCTGCCGATGAATTCAAGGAGCATAAGTTTGCTATTCTCGAGCCTGATACCGATGACTGAGAATCACCTTATCGCAGGGATAGCTGTTGAAAATACGGCATATCACTTCGACAAGCTTTATGATTATGCGGTTCCCCAGGACATGGCAGGTGATATCCGTGTAGGGTGCAGGGTCATGATAAGCTTCGGACACGGTTCGCTGAGACAGGGAATGGTAATGCGGCTGAACGAGTCGGACGATATCAGCGGACTCAAGACTATAAGTGAGCTTATCGATAAGGAGCCTGTGCTGACACAGGAGCTTGCCGAGCTTGCATTGAGCATGAGTGAAAGATGCTTCTGTACCCTGTTTGAGGCGTGCAGGGCTATGCTTCCTGCAGGGCTTTCGGTAAGGATAACCTATAGCTACAGTCTTACAGGTAAAAGCCTTTCCGAAAAGGAGGAGGCTGCCCTCAGCGATACCGAAAAACAGATAATAGCCATAATCGCTTCGGCAGGTTCGCCTGTCAGACAGGATAAGCTGATAAAATCGGCAGGTCTTGACGGTGACGGTCTGCTTATGGGCTTATACCGGAAGGGGATACTCGAAAGAACTGAGCTTCTGAAAAAACGGCTTCAGGATAAAAGCCTTAGAATGGTGACTCTGATAAACGAGGACGGGATAAAAAAACCTTCGCCGCTGCAGAAGGCTGTTTTAGACGTCCTGCGCTCTGTGGGCGACGTCTCAAAAAAAGAGCTGTGCTATTATACAGGCGCCGGTCCGTCGGTAACGGACAATCTTGTGAAAAAGGGGATCTGCGCATATTACGATGCCGAGCCGCCCGAAGCGGAGGGTACGTTGCCACGGTCTTTGCCCGAGGAGGAAATAAGCCTCACCCCTGAGCAGGACAAAGTGTATAACGGTCTTCTCTCGGAATACTGCAGCGGCAAGCCCTCTGCAGCCCTGCTCTACGGCATTACCGGCAGCGGAAAGACCTCGGTTTTTATGAAGCTGATAGACAGAGCAAACGAGGATAACAGAGGCGTTATCTGCATGGTTCCCGAAATAGCTCTTACTCCTCAGCTTCTTGCAAAATTCACCGCAAGATACGGAGACAGGGTAGCTGTGTTTCACAGTGGGCTTTCGCTCTCCAAAAGACTTGAGGAATGGAAAAGGGTCAGAAACGGACAGGCAAATATTGCTGTCGGCACACGCTCAGCCGTTTTTGCCCCACTTGACAATATAGGACTTATCGTTATGGACGAGGAGCAGGAGTATTCGTACAAATCCTCAGCCTCTCCACGCTTTCACGCAAGAGAGATAGCAAAGCTGAGATGCGTGCATAATAACTGTATGCTGCTGCTTTCATCTGCTACTCCCTCTCTTGAGAGCTATTATCTTGCTGAACAGGGCAGGTATTCCCTGTATACGCTCAGCAGCCGCTACGGTGCTGCAAGGCTTCCCGAGGTGACAAGGGTCGATATGAATAAGGAGCTGCAGGCAGGCGGAAGCGCTTATCTCAGCTCTGAGCTGCTGGAGGCTGTTGAGGATAATCTATCAAAGGGCAGGCAGTCGATAATACTCCTCAACAGAAGAGGTCATAACACATTTATCGCCTGCCGTTCATGCAGGAGCGTGATTTCATGTCCGAACTGTTCCATTTCGCTCACCTTTCACAGCGCAAGCAACAGGGCGCTGTGCCATTACTGCGGATATTCCATACCCGTGCCGCAGGAATGTCCTGAATGCGGCTCTGACAAGCTGAGGTTTTCCGGCGCAGGAACTCAGAAGGCTGAGGAGGAGCTTGCACAGCTTTTTCCACAGGCAAGGATTCTGAGACTCGATACCGACAGCACGATGCAGAGGTATTCCTATGAAAAAAAGCTCAGCGCTTTTCAGAGGGGCGAGTACGATATAATGCTTGGCACTCAAATGGTCGCTAAGGGACTGGATTTTGAGAATGTTACCCTTGTGGGAGTGCTTTCGGCGGATTCGCTGCTGCATACCGATGATTTTCGCAGCTATGAGAGAACCTTTTCCCTGCTGACACAGGTGGTAGGCCGCTCGGGCAGAGGAGAGCAGAAGGGCAGGGCTCTTATACAGACCTTTGAGCCCGAAAACCCGGTGATAGAAATGGCTGCACAGCAGGATTACAAAAGATTTTACGACAGCGAGATAGGGCTGAGAAGGATGATGCTCTATCCGCCGTTTTCCGATATATGCGTTGTAGGCTTTGTGTCCGGGAGCAGGGAAAAGGCACAGGCTGCGGCGCAGTATTTTGAAAGCAGTCTCGCCTCTCTTGCGGCGAAGGATTATCCCGGGCTGCCGCTCAGGGTGATAGGACCTGCTCCCGCAGCGGTCGCAAGGGTCAGCGGCAGATACAGGTTCAGACTGATAATAAAATTCAAAAACAGCAGGCGCTTCCGCGAGATGCTTTCCCTTCTTCTTTCGGAGACGGGCAAAAACAGAGAGCTTGCGGACGTAACGGTGTTTGCGGATATAGACCCCGATACCATAATATAGGCTGTTTCAGGAGGAATACTTATGGCAATAAGAAATGTAGTCAAGGAGGGCGACCCGGTGCTTAACAAGGTCTGCCGTCCGGTGGAAAAATTCGACGAAAGGCTCATCACGCTTCTTGACGATATGTATGAAACAATGAAGCAGTATGAGGGCGTGGGGCTTGCAGGCCCTCAGGTCGGCATTCTCAGGAGGGTCTTTGTCATCGACATAGGCGACGGCGTTATCGACTTTGTAAACCCGAAGATATTGAAGACCTCGGGAGTTCAGGAGGAAAATGAGGGCTGTCTTTCATGTCCCGGAGAATACGGCATCACAAGAAGACCTATGTACGTCACAGTGGAGGCATATAACCGTTTCGGAGACAGATTCACGCTCAATGCAGAGGGGCTTATGGCTCAGGCTATCTGTCATGAGAACGATCATCTTGACGGGATCCTTTTTAAGGAGCATGTTATCCGCAAATCAGAGAAGCTTTGATCGACGGCTTTGGAGGGTACTGAATTGAAGATAGTTTTTATGGGGACTCCGGATTTTGCTGTCCCGTGTCTTGAAGCGCTGATAGCTGACGGCAATGAGATCGCAGCAGTATTTACACAGCCGGATAAGCCCAAGGGCAGGGGCAACAAGCTTGCCGCTCCTCCAGTGAAGGAATGTGCGCTTCGGCATGACATCAAGGTATATCAGCCTGTCACCCTGAAGGACAACGAGGCTTTAGAGATACTTAAGGAGCTGGCTCCGGAGATGATAGTAGTTGTTGCTTACGGCAGGATACTTCCGAAGCAGGTACTTGAGCTGCCCGAATACGGCTGCATAAACGTACATGCCTCTCTTCTGCCGGAGTACAGAGGGGCTGCGCCTATACAAAGAGCCATTCTTGACGGCAGAAAAAAAACAGGCGTCACCGCTATGCTTATGGACGAGGGACTTGATACCGGCGATATGCTGATGAAGGCAGAGCTTGAAATAGGCGAAAACGAAAACTCTGCTCAGCTGCATGACAGACTTTCGGCACTCGGCGCAGAGCTTATAGTCAAGACCGTACACGCAGCCGCACAGGGAAGTCTTGTCGGAGAAAAGCAGGACGGCTCAAGGTCGTGCTATGCTGCAATGCTGACAAAGGATATGTCACCCGTTGACTTTACGCTCAGCGCCCGCGAGATTCATGACAAGATAAGAGGACTGAACCCATGGCCATGTGCGAGCGCTGTTCTCAACGGCAAAAGGATAAAGCTCCATAGCAGCAGGCTTGCACAGGGCAGCGGAAAGCCCGGCCAGGTGCTCTCTCTTGATCCTTTCGTTGCAGCCTGCGGAGAAGGAGCTATAGAGCTCATAGAGGTGCAGGCGGAGGGCAAGAAAAAAATGCCTGCGTCCGCATTTATCAACGGGCTTCATGTAAGCTCCGCCTCAGAGCTGAGCTTTGAAACGAAAACCGAATAAGCTGCGGAGGTGAGTTGCTTGTCCGCATCGGCAAGACAGACTGCCTATTCGGCGCTTATGCGTGTCGAGCAGGCTCAGTCATATTCTAACATAACACTCGACAGCGAGCTTGAAAAAAGCTCTCTCTCCCGAAGGGACAGGAGCTTTGCCGCAAAGCTGTTTTACGGCGTACTTGAAAACAAGCTGCTGCTGGATTATAATATCGCAGTACGCTCAAGGCTTTCCGTCAGGGAGACTGATACCGGCGTGCTGGTGCTTTTAAGACTCGGTCTTTATCAGCTTTTCTTTGCGGACAGCGTGCCTGCGTCCGCTGCTGTGAACGAGACGGTAGCTATGTGCAGGGAAAACGGCTTTGGCAGCGCCGCCGGCTTTGTCAACGGTATACTCAGAGCTACTGCAAGAGAGGGTCGGCTGCGTTTGCCCGACCCTAAGAAGGGCAGGACAAAATACCTCTCTATAAAGTATTCATGTCCGGAGAAAATAACTGCACTGTGGAGAAAAAGCTACGGGGACGAGCTGACTGCAGGACTTCTCGGCTCTCTTGCCGAAAGACCGCCGCTGTGCATCAGGGTGAATACCCTCAGAACCACAGCGGAGGAGCTTAAGACCTCGCTTGAGGAAAGCGGTGTTAGTGCTGAGCTTCAAGGAACGGTGAAGGACTGTCTTCTGCTCAGCAATACAGGAGCGATAGAAAAGCTGCCTCAGTTTGAGAAGGGGCTGTTTCATGTTCAGGACAGCGCATCACAGCTCTGCTGTGCGCTGCTTGCGCCGCAGGAGGGAGATATACTGCTCGATATGTGTTCTGCGCCGGGAGGCAAAAGCTTTACCTGCGCTGAGCTGATGAACGGAAGGGGAAGCATCACTGCGCTCGACCTTTACAGCTCAAGGCTTGGTCTTGTCAGCGGCGGAGCAGAGCGCCTCGGTATAGATATAATAAAAACCATTGCATGTGACGCGGCAGGGTTTGACACTGATATAAAGGCTGACAGGGTGCTTTGCGACGTGCCCTGCTCCGGACTGGGGATCATCAGGCGAAAGCCGGAACTGAGGTATAAAACCGAGCTCGGAACAGAGGAGCTGCCGGAGCTGCAATACAGGATACTCTGCAATGCGTCCCGTTTTGTAAAAAGCGGAGGCCGGCTGCTGTATTCCACCTGTACTCTTAACCCGGCTGAAAACTCCGGAAATGCAAAGAGATTTCTCGGGGAGCATGAAGATTTTATCCCCGTTCCGCTCAGTCTGCCCGAGGGGATCAAAAGGGGTATATCGGGCGAGGACGAAAGCATGATAACATTGTTCCCGCATATAAACGGAACGGACGGATTTTTTATAAGTCTGTTTCAAAGGAAGTGAAGGATATGCCAAAGGATATAGGCTCAATGTATCTCAGTGAGCTCAAAGAGGAGCTTGCCTTATTGGGCGAGCCTGCCTACAGGGCAGCGCAGATATATAAATGGGTGCAGTCTGGTGTAAAATCTTTCGATGAAATGACCAATGTGTCGAAAAAATTAAGGGAGATTCTTATAAAAAATTACTATATCTCGTTTGCAACTATTGAAAAAAAATTGATTTCGGATTATGATGATACAAGAAAATATCTGCTCAGCTTTAATGACGGAGAAACGGTGGAGTCCGTGCTTATGAAATATCATCACGGCTATACGAGCTGCATATCTACTCAGGCCGGCTGTAAAATGGGCTGTACCTTCTGTGCGACTGGTCAGGGAGGCTTTTTCAGGGATCTCACAGCTTCTGAGATGCTTTCCCAGCTCAGGGCGGAGCAGGAGGATAACGGAATAAGGATATCGAACATTGTCCTCATGGGAATGGGCGAGCCGCTCGATAATTACGACAACGTCCTGCGCTTTCTTCACCTTGTCAGCAGTGAGGACGGCATGAATATCGGGATGCGGCATATCTCGCTCTCTACCTGCGGACTTGTCCCGAGAATATATGAGCTTGCCGAAGAAAGGCTTCAGCTCACGCTTTCGGTATCGCTCCATGCGCCCAACGATCAGATAAGGAGCAGGACGATGCCTGTAAACAGGAAATACCCTATCGGTGAGCTTCTAAAAGCCTGCCGGTATTATATAGAAAAGACGGGCAGAAGAATATCCTTTGAGTATGCGATGATAGACGGCGTTAACGACAGCGATGCCAACGCTGCCGAGCTGGCTTTGAGGCTTAAAGGAATGTTGTGCCATGTCAATCTTATACCAGTGAATGCTGTAGGAGGGACCGGCTACAAAAAAAGCAGGCAGGAGAGGATCAGAAGCTTCATTGCCGTGCTTGAAAAGGCCGGTCTGACCGCAACGGTCAGAAGGACACTCGGCAGCGATATCAACGCCTCGTGCGGACAATTGAGACGGGCGTATAAAAAGGAGGAAAAAACAGAATGAGAGTTTATTCCGCAAGCGATATAGGTCTTGTGCGTTCGTCAAATCAGGACTGCTGCAATACGGGCGAATTTCCGGACGGAAGCGTCTTTGCGGTGGTGTGTGACGGAATGGGCGGCGCAAACGGCGGCTGTACTGCGAGCAGCGTTGCAACAGAGACTATTTCGCAAAGACTCCTTGAGCTTTACCGTCCGGATATGAACGACGAGGAAACAAGAGAGATAATGGAGCTTGCCGTGAGCGACGCTAATCTTAAGGTCTATGATATGGCTCAGAACGACAGCTTTCTTTACGGCATGGGAACTACGGTTGTATGCGCCGTTGTAAGAGGCACTGCGCTCTATGTGGTACACGCAGGCGACAGTAGGGCATATCTTTTTGAGGACGGAACGCTCAGACGGCTCACAACCGATCACTCAATGGTTCAGGAGCTTGTTTCGGCAGGGCAGATAACCGAGGAGCAGGCAAGACAGCACCCTAACAGAAATATAATCACAAGAGCTCTCGGTGTGGATGCTTATCTTGCCACGGATTACAACAGAGCCGAGCTCGGTGCGGGCAGTCTGCTGCTGATATGCACGGACGGTCTTTCGGGATATTTCAGCGACGGGCAGCTCTGCAACATGATAGCTCAGACGCCCGATGATATGCTTGCTGAGGAGCTGATAAAGGCAGCAAAGGCTCAGGGCGGCAGTGATAATATTACGGTCGCTGTTATTTCTCAGAGACAGTAAAGTACAGGAAGGGAGTTTATTTATGGATAAATATACCGGAAAAAGGCTCGACGGAAGATATGAGATTCAGGAGCTTATAGGCGTGGGCGGAATGGCAATGGTCTATAAGGCTCACGATAAGCTTGACGACAAAACTGTCGCAATAAAGATACTCAAGGACGAGTTCCTCGGCAATGAGGAGTTTATCAGACGCTTCAAGAACGAGTCAAAGGCGATAGCCGTGCTGTCACACCCGAATATAGTCAAGGTATATGACGTCAGCTTTGGCGACAGGATACAGTACATAGTTATGGAGTATATAGACGGCATCACGCTCAAGGAGTATATCGGTCAGCAGGCGTCTATCCCGTGGAAGGAGGCTGTGCATTTCACGGTGCAGATACTCCAGGCTCTGCAGCATGCACACGAAAAGGGTATAGTTCATAGGGATGTGAAGCCTCAGAACATCATTCTGCTTCAGGACGGTACTATCAAGGTCACCGATTTCGGCATAGCCCGCTTCTCAAACAACGAAACCAAAACTATGACCAACAAAGCGATAGGCTCTGTTCATTATATCGCGACTGAGCAGGCAAAGGGCAGTGTTACGGACGGCAAGGCGGATATATATTCAGTCGGCGTTATGCTCTATGAGATGCTAACGGGCAAGCTCCCCTTCGACGCAGACAGCGCCGTATCAGTTGCGATAATGCAGCTCCAGGCTGAGCCGAAGCCGCCCCGTGAGATAAACGACAGGATACCTGAGGGACTGGAGGAGATAACCCTCAGAGCAATGAGGAAGGAGCCCTCGCAGCGCTATGAGAGCGCAAAGGAGATGCTTGAGGCAATCGAGATCTTCCGCAAGGATCCCACAACACGCTTCAATTACAGCTATTTCGTTGACGGCGCACCCACAAGGTATATTGAATCTCTCAGGGATACAAAGCCCGTCAAGCCTGCGGATACCTATAATGACGATTACGGCATAGGAGAAGCCGATATAGCTCCCTCACGCTCAAGGACGGCTGTTAAGTGGGTTATAGCTCTTGTGAGCATACTTGTGCTTGCGGCATTCATATTCTTCTTTGTACTGATCGTTCAGAATATCGCAAAGAAGAATGAGATAGAAACGGTCGATGTTCCCAATTTTGTGGGAATGAATATCGACGATGTAAAGGGCAACAAGGGGTATAAATTCAACTTCGTCGTGATAGATACTAACGAAGGAACAACGGTCAACTCGATCGTTGCTCAGTCGCCTGAGTCTGGCACGAAGAAGATAAAGGAAAACGCAACGATAAAGCTCACCGTATACACCAACAAGAAAAAGGTGGAGGTACCCAAGGTAAAGAACTATCTTGAGCAGAAGGCTATCGAAAAGCTTGCAGACAAGGGCTTTGATTCCTACGATGTGCAGAGAGTGTACAGCACGGACGTTGCAAAGGGCTATGTAATAGACTGTTCTCCTCAGGAGGGAACGGATCAGTTCCCCGATACCACCCTCACTCTTATCATCAGCAACGGTCCCGCTCCCGAGACGATCGAGATACCCAGCGTTACGGGCAAGTCCTTTGACAAGGCAAAGGATGATCTTGAGGCTCTCGGATTCAAGACGGAAAAAGCTATGGTAGCCAGCAACCTTGAGGCAGGCACAGTCATCGGCACAGACCCGCTCGCAGGCAACAGGATAACAAAGAGAAAGATAACGATACAGGTCAGTGACGGCAGTAAGATAAGAAAGGCTCTCGACTATGACGTGGATCTTCCCGAGGAGGAGTACGGAGAGCTTACCATACAGGTGTTCCAGAACGAAAGCAACGGCAAAAATACTCCGCTCAACGAGGTAAGCGGCGTTATCCCGGCAACGGGCAATAAGGTGACTATACATCTTGAGCCGGACGGTGCTGTAAACGATCAGAAGCAGGTCACTGTTATGGTTGACGGCAAGAGATATGAGACTCTCGTGTTTGATTTCAAGGAGCAGACTGTCAAGAGGACCTATATCGACACTGAGTATCAGATCAAGCAGCCCAGCTATATGGAGCAGAAGATAGCTGCCTATGATGAGCTGCAGAACTATGTCGATTATTCTGTCTATAATCTGCACGATGCGAAAAACGCAAAGAAGATAGTGGACAAGACCATAGAGCCCTACGGCAAGTATGATGAGAAAACAAAGAAATATACAGGTCTCATATTCGATGCAAGATCACTCCCGGAGATAGATGATCTTAAACAGGCTGCAATGGACGAGATAGACGATGCTCTCGGTCTGAACGAGCCCTCACCCGAGCCCTCGGAGGAATCCTCAGAGGAGGAGTCATCGGAGGAGGAGTCGTCTGAGGAGGAGTCGTCTGAGGAGGAATCGTCTGAGGAGGAGTCGTCTGAGGAGGAATCCTCGGAGGAGTCCTCAGAGGATGAGCCCTTTGACGAGGAACCCGCCGAAGAACCAGAGGACTGATCTGCAGCTATGGAAAAATTAACAGGCTTGATAGTCAAGGCAATCAGCGGTTTCTATTATATTGAAGCCGCTGATGCGCTTTATGAATGCAAGGCAAGGGGAGTTTTCAGAAAAAAGGGTATAAGTCCCGCAGTAGGAGACAGAGCGGAGATAAGCATTCTTGACGACGGCGCCGTTTCGGTCGACAATATCCTTCCCAGAAAGAATTATATCATAAGACCGCCGCTTGCAAACCTTGACAGGCTTTTCATAGTTGCCTCGGTCTGCGAGCCCTCCCCGAGCACGCTGATAATAGACAAGATATCGGCGGTCGCTGTTGAAAAGGGAATAGAGCCCGTTGTTGTGTTTACAAAGTCTGACCTTGCCGACTGCGGAGAGCTTATAGATATCTACCGCAGGGCGGGGATAACAGCTCTGTCCTGCAGCATTCATTCCGAACAGGACAAGAATGCGCTCATCTCTATGCTTGAAGGGAGGATATCGGCGTTTACCGGCAACACCGGCGTTGGAAAATCCTCGCTTCTCAATTCGCTGTTCCCTGAGCTTGAGATAGAAACAGCAGAAATAAGCAAAAAGCTGGGCAGGGGCAGACATACCACAAGACACAGTGAGCTTTATAAGGTGGGAGGAGGCTATGTTGCGGATACGCCCGGCTTCTCTACGGTGGATATAGAGAGATATGAGGTCATAAAAAAGGATGAGATAGCCTATTGCTTCCCTGAGTTCAGGGAATATCTTACCGGCTGCAGATTTTCTACCTGCACGCACACCTGTGAAAAGGGCTGCGCCGTTATAGAGGCGGTCAGGGCAGGTATTATACCGCAGTCAAGGCACAACAGCTATAAGGCGATGTATGACGAGGTAAAAAATATTCCCGAGTGGGAAATGAAAAAACGTCAGTCGGAATAAGGGCGGGATATGATATGTCGGAAAAGCGTTGTGTGATAATCGGAGCTTCGCCGGAAAGCGGACTTTCCTCGGTGAAGGAGCTGATACGGGCTGATGATACGATAGTCTGCGCAGACGGAGGATATATGAAGGCGGCGCAGTATGGTATCGTACCATTCGCAATAATCGGAGATTTCGATTCGGCTCCTGAACCGGATAATGCCGGCTGCGAGATAATAAGGCTGCCGGTAAAAAAGGACGATACCGACACGATGTTCTGCATCAGGGAATTTGCAAAAAGGGGCTTCCGGGATTTCCTGCTTCTGGGCATGACAGGAGGCAGACCCGATCATACCGCAGCAAATCATGCCGCACTGCTATATCTTGCAAGGAGAGGCATGAAGGGCTGCATTGCCGACGGCGGCTGCAGATATCATGTGCTGTCGGAGGACAGCCTTGTGATAGAGGACAGCAGAGAACTCGGCTTCGGGATATTTGCGTTCGGCTGTGAGAAATGCACAATTACACTTGAGGGCTTTCTCTATGAGGTCAGTCGTTTTACTCTGAGGGCTGATGAGCCGATAGGATCAAGCAATACTGTATTGTCGGATAAAGCGAGGGTATGTGTCCATGACGGGAGCGCATTGATAGTTATTTACAGAAAATAGAACCAAAGAGTCGCTGTGCAGTGAGCACGGCGGCTTATTTTTTTTGAAAAAACAGTGTCATGATCTGTTTTTGTGTATATTATGTTAGTGTAAGCGCTGTGCTGCGCAGGATAAAGGGGGAAGAGCCGTGAGAAAGTGTATAAAAAACGGAAACATGCTTGCATTCAGTCTGGGAATGATAATTTCCGGCATACTTCCGCCGTATCTGATGGCTGTTGTCGCAGCAGTGCTGCTTGCTGTAACTTCATTTGTCAGCGGCAGATGCCGCAGATGCTGATATCAGAAAGGGGTACTTATTTATGAAGCTTGTTGTAGTTGACAGACCTAAATTCTGGAGCTTTTTCCTGAGAAAAATGTTTGGCATCAGAAAACAGAGAGATAAGGAGGCAGAAGGCTCTCTTGTGAGATAAGAAAAAGTTTTTTCTGAGAGAAAGAAAATAAAAGCTATTTTATATTTGAAAAAGCGGACGGTATATGGTATAATCAAAATGAATAATCATGGACGGTGAAATATATGCTTGAACGGGTTCAGGCCTGGGACGACAAGGTGCTTTTATGGCTTGCCAAGAGGCACACAAAATTCCTGAACAGGCTGCTGATATTTGTCACCACCACAGGGGATAACGGCTTTATATGGTTCGCATTGTGTCTGCCCTTTTTATTGATGAATAAATGGAGACTGACAGGCTTTACTATCCTTGCGGCTATGGGTATAGCCTCCCTGACAGGTGAGGTGACTATTAAACATATCGTAAAAAGGGTGAGACCCTGCAACAAGGCTTTCGAGGGTTATCTTCTTATCGAGAATCCTCCCCATTATTCCTTTCCCTCGGGGCATACGACTGCTTCCTTTGCGGTTGCAGCGGTCTTTATGTGTATGTGCCAGCAATGGTATCTGCCCGTTCTTCTCTATGCTCTGCTCATTTCATTTTCCCGTCTGTATCTGCTTGTACATTATCCGTCCGACGTCATTGCAGGTATGCTTATCGGCACGGTCTGCGGGCTTGTGGCTATTCCGGTTGCCGGCTCAATACCGTTGTTTACATTTCAGCTTTAGTCTTCTCCGGCTGATGCGCGCTGCGTGTCAGCTGTTTTTATTCAATAAATATGATATTTTCTCACAATTCGACCTATAGGGGTCGAATTTTTTCGTTTTTCGGGGGAATATCGAAGGGGGGTAAAACAATAATCAGATCAAAGGAGGAAAAGCAATGAATAATATAATAAGGCTCGCTCAGAACAGAGCCTATAAAACGGGACTCCGGATCAAGGACGGAGACGAGGACTATCTTCTTGCTGATGGTGAGCAGCTTGTGCTTGGAATAAAGCGCTTTGCCTACTATAACGGATACATCATCAGAAAGATCATACCGCCGCAGGCTTATGACTATGAGGTAGGAGCCTACATTATTGAACTGACGACCGATGAAACGAACCTTGAGCCGGGAGCCTATTATTATGACGTAGCCCTGCAAAGGAGTAACGGGGAGCTGGAGAGGATAATCGGATGCACCGAGCTTGAGGTGATAAGGTCGGTAGTAAGGAGAGATGAATAATGCTTATCGGCAGGATAAACAGGCTGGATATGCTGATCGGAGAGCTTTGTCCGCCGACCTCAAAGTATCTTGAGGGTGACCATGTGTATAAGGACGCCTCCCTTCATCTGCATGAGTCTCGTGTAAGACCCGAGACTGCGCAGATAAGCTGCTCTCAGTCGGAGAGACTGACCTTTGACGGCAGTCAGTATGTGATGACAGCGTATCACCCGACCTCTGAGGACACAATAGAGATAGAGCTGAAAAGAACTGAGGGCAGGGAAAGGGCTTATATATTCGGCTGCCGTTCGTCCGGCGTAACAGTGCAGGACTGCTTCTATCTGGCAAGCACCGGAAACAGCAGCTATCCCGCACTGGGCGATGACGAGTCGATGATAAACGAGCAGGTATACACTGCTTCGGCTCATGTGCTGACGATGAACAGCAGCGGATACTATGTTGACGGACTGGAAAGAAAGAGCTTTTCGGCAGGCAGCTTTGCCTCCTCTCTGACGCTGTGCATAGGCGGACTTAATGAGGACGGCTATATTGACGGCAGGCTTTTCACGGGGGAGATATACAACGTGAGGGTATGGAGAGGAGAAGATGTGCTGCATGAATATATCCCGGCCTCAGAGGGAGGAGAGCAGGGACTCTATGATATGCAGACCGGCAGATTTTTCAGAAGATGCTCTGTGTCCGGTTCGACCGTTTCCGTTTCAGGTATACCGCCCATTGAGATATATCCTCAGGGTACGGCTCTCAGCGACTGCATTATATACGGCAGCAGCAGGGGCGTGGGCGACTATGACAGCACCTGCTCAAAATACATGATTCCGGTGACTGTAAGGAGCAGGAACCTTTTTGATCCCGACAATGCGGATATACTTGCTCTTTATCCCGATCAGGACGGAACGGTCACCGTTTCGGGAACGACGAACGCAACAAGACAGAGAAGCTTCTGCATGCGTGTTGAGCCGGGTACTCAATATACTGTTTCGGTGGAGTATACCGGCAGAGTGACAGCCCGTGTTGCAGGCTATTCCTCTTATCCTCAGGCAGGTGACTCGTGCGAGTTCGTCGACAGAGAGCTTGTTTCTCTTTCTCCCATGGTGAACAGCTTTGTCACCACTGCAGATACACGCTATATCCTGTGCTATTTTTCATACGGGAGAAACACTGATGAGCTTGGTGACGTGCTGGAGACGATACAGCTTGAAAAGGGCGGACAGGCTACGGAATATGTTCCGTATATTATATCGAGGACTGAGCTGTATCTCGATCAGCCGTTGACGGAAGGAGAATATGTCTCGGTATCGGAGCTTGGAAGTGAGATAGAGGTGAGCACGGGATACAGCTCTGTAAGCATTTCTACACAGTTCCAGCCTGACAGGATAACTGTGAAATATCTTGTGTAACAATAAGTATAAAGGAGGAAGGATATGAGTTTTATCAGAAAGGTCGTATCAAGCCATTCGACCGAGGAAGGATTTATTACGGCATTCATTTCGGCTCTGACCTCTGCAGATGAGAGGATAACCTGTCTTACAGAGGATCTGCCGGAGCAGTTTGAGGACAATGATAATGTGCCGGAATTTGTTATAAGCATTGCGGGGAGCTGTCTGCTCACATTCACGAGAGTTGGCAGGCTCAGCGAAAGATGCTTTGCCTATGATGTTGCCGATCAGAACGGAAATGCATCGGGAAGGCTTTATTTTACCAACAACACTCTGCCGAAGTCGCAGCTTGCAAAGCGCTGCTTCAAATATGCTCTGACTGCAAATGAAGGTGTTGTAAATCTTTCGCTTTATTCGCTGAACAGCCTGCTTAGCTCTCCGGTGCTTTCGTGTACCGTTATAACGAGCGAGAATGTCATCTGCTGCGGAGCTGTCTCAAGTGCGCTCAGCGCAATAGGGGGAGAGCTTGTCTCGCAGGACAGCGAGCTGTTTATAAAAAAGGACAGACTGCCCTATGCTTATGATACACAGGAGGTAACGACTGCGGAGCTTATAAGAAACAAGGTGTTTACCGATCCGGAATCGGATATAAGATGCTTTGTTACTGAAAGCCTTTTCGATATATCGACGGTAACTCCGAACACGGTCATGACTATCGGGGCGAAAAGGTATTACTCCCTTGACAGCCATACGATAATGGAGGTCTGATATGGATACGGCAGTTATAAGTACAATTATAGCCTTTGCCGGCTCGCTTATCGGCACCTTTGCAGGCATAATAACAAGCTCAAAGCTTACGGAATACAGGCTAAAGGAGCTTGAGCGCAAGGTGGAAAAGCATAATAACCTCGTAGAGAGGATGTATCTGATTGAGGACAGGATGAATCTTCATGACGAGAAATGCCGTGCTGCCGAACGCAGACTGAAAATGCTTGAGGAGGCAAAAAATGAAGGAAAGGAATAAACGCTGGCTTCGGGCTGCGGCAGTAAGAGCGATAAAAACCTTTGCACAGACAGCAGCGGCAGCCCTTGGCGTTGCCGGAACGGCGGGCCATGCTGATCTTGCGGGGGCAATGTATACTGCGCTCATTGCAGGGGCGCTGTCAATTCTGACGTCTCTTGCGGGACTGCCCGAGGTCAGGGAAGGAGAAGATGAAAAATGAAGGGAATAGATGTATCAAACGCAAACGGAACGCTCGACTGGGCAAGGATAAAGGCGGCAGGAACAGAATTTGCCGTGATAAGGAGCTCCTACGGCTCGGATATTCCGGAGCAGACTGACAGACAGTTTATCAATAATGCAGAGGGATGCATCAGGAACGGGATCCCGTTTATGAGCTATCATTTCGCATATTTTACAAGTGTCAGTAAGGCAAGGGAGGAGGCGGAGCATGCATTAAGACTTGCAGGACTGTTCCCTCAGATAAAAGCCATAGCCCTGGATATAGAGGAGGATACAGAGCGTTATGCAAGAGAAACAGGCGCACAGCCGGACTGGACAGCCTGCTGTGAGGCTTTTCTTGAAAGGATAGAGGAGAATGGCTATGTTCCCGTATTCTATACCAATCAGAACTGGATGAAAAACAAGCTGGAGTATTCAAGGCTTGAAAAATATCCCCTTTGGCTAGCCGCACCCTATGCGGACGAGAGTATCCCGAAAAGATACGGGAATATCGTACTGTGGCAGGATAGCTGGAACGGAAGGAAAGACGGCGCAAGCGGGTTTATAGATACCGATGTGTGCTATGCTCCCGAACGGCTTTTTTCAGGCTCGGGAAAAAGGAGGCTGCGTGAGCCTGAAGGAGAGATAAGTCAGCTCACCTCATCAACTGAGGACGACAGCTATGTGGAGATCACCTCTGCGGACGGCGTGAATATCCGCAGAGGAGCAGCGACCTCTTATGAGATCATGGGTGCCGTACCCTGCGGCGAAAGAGTGCATATAACAAGAAGGACCTCCGGAGGGGGGCATATTTGGGGCCTGACGGAATATGGCGGAAGGAAGGGCTGGATATCCCTGACATATACAAAACAGACAGATAAAAAGAGTATAGACGAGCTCGCTCTTGAAGTGATAAGGGGGCTATGGAGCAGTGGAGACGAGAGAAAGCGTCTGCTGACAGAAAGAGGATATGACTATAATGCGGTACAGCGAAGAGTGAATGAGCTGCTGGCATAGATTAAAGGGCAGAGTGCGGCTAAGGGAATGATCTCCCGGACGCATGAAAAAAAGCAAAAGGGACACGGCAAAGCGACAGCCTTGCTGTGTCCCTGATCTTTTAACGAAAAGTGCTGAATATTTCTGAAAGCTCACGGTCGGTCAGATGATTCTTCTTTATCAGCTCTTCTACGAGCCTGTTGACCTCATCGGTGTGAGCCTTTATCTGATGAATGGCTTCTTGAAGCTGCTCGTTCAGTACAGCATTGATCTCACTGTAAATGAGATCGTCGGTATTTGCCCCGGGTCTTCTTACCGCCATGCCGTGCTCCCTGCTCATTCCGTATTCGCAGATCATCCTTTCTGCAAGCCTTGTTGCCTGCTCAATGTCAGAGGATGCCCCTGTTGAGATGCCGTCCTC
>ONFW01000144.1 GCA_900317215.1 uncultured Eubacteriales bacterium
AAGGGCATCGCCCTTTGTTGCTACACAATTATAACGACTTTGATTACTCTCAGCACGTATGATGAGCCTGTGTTTTTTACAGTTTATTCCCCCATACCATAAACACATTGAAGCACGCATGAATAGTTTTCTATGTTCAAAATCCTAAAAGAATTTCTATTAATCGTCAACAACCTAATACGTGCTTAGATTATCAAGTATTTCTACCCTAAATACCCCTTGTTCTTCTTTACAATCATAGTTATTAACATATATGCCATTGAGATTATAGATGTTTGTTTTGATGTTTTTTTCGAAAAAAATTGTCCGGATAAAAAGACCTAATATTATTAATTGCATAAGAATAAGTTTTAACATAATCATCATATACACTTATTGTAACGATTGTATTAATACCCGTTTCTGTATCCGTAATAGTTAGATTAGAGTTTCCTTGTTTTATTCCGTAAACATCTAAATAATAGCCATATTATTTAACTTTTTTCCTATGATCCACATTGTTTGACGCTTACAGACAGAATACAGGTAATTCACTTTTTGCTTAATTACATCAAGCTGTGTCATTATTATTTCCTCCAATAATACAGAAAACGTGTAACGCCAACCGGACTTACGCGGTCATACGCTACACGTTGTGGTTATATTATACCACTTTTGAATGAAATTTTCAAATGGTGATTTTGAACAAAAGGGAGATAATTAAAAGGTCGAATAAAATCACATGAAGCAGGGCAAGCGTGTCGGAGAGTATTCAAGCATCGGTTCTTTTATTCAACCGTATGTGTAGCGGGTCAAACAGATCGGCGGATCGAAAATACGGTCGTTGTATCGTGTTTCTGTTGATTCTGCTGAACGGATATGTTAGAATGGGTCTAAACGATGCATATATCGTAATCTCATGAAAAGGAGTGTTCAGATGATTCTTCGGAATAAAAGTATTCGTTACACATTACTGTTCGCTTCTTTTATGTTCATACAGCTGGTCGTTTTACGGCTTGCCAATCAGTCGGGACGGGGATATTTGCCCGAAGCTCAGCAGGAGAGGGTCTATCTCTTTATCCAGATCGCGGCGATCCTCGGCTTTCTCGCTCATGCGATGCTGCGTTCCTTTACAGGTACGCAAAGACTGTGTAAGCCTATGGCAGCCGTTATGATGGCGTTGCTTTCGACAGGAGCCGGAATCATGCTGTTCTGCTCTCCCGCGTCGCTGTTCTATCTCATCGTCACGGGATCCGTCGTTCTGTTGCTCGGCTTTGTCGGAGGAGCGGTTTATGAACGGTTGGCGTTATCTGTGAACGATCAAAGATACACAGGGCTATGTATCGGTATCGGATACGCGGTCGCGGTAGCGCTCCAGTTTTTCTTACAGCTGCAGTGGATGATCGTTCCGATTTTAGCGATCTTTCTGCTGATCTCATTCGTTTCCTTACTGATACTTCTGCTGCGGGATGATCACATCCGCACGGCGGGATCATCCATATCCGAAAAGGCAGCCTCTGCCCGATCGACGCTTGTTTTCAGCGTCGTGATCACATGCGCTTTGCTGATCTTCACAAGCTACTATAACAGCTATATCCACCACTTACAGATAGCGTCGGGATATACGGATTATAACGTATACAGCCTGCCGCGATTGCTGATGATCCCTACCGTGATCCTGTTCGGATTTCTCGGAGATGTCAAAGGCGGAAAGTTCCTGCCTGTTTGTACCCTCTGTGTAGCGGCGATCGCGCTTCTGAATACGGCTCTGCTCGGTCAAAACACCTATTTATTGAATATGTGTCTGTATTACATCTCTCTGACGGCGGTGATCGCTTACTATCACTTGACCTTTCTTCGCTTCGCTGAACGTACAAAACATCCGGCGCTTTGGGCGTGTATGGGGCGAGTGCTGGACAGCGTGATCGTGATCCTGTCGTTTGGGCTGAGGATATCGACACAGTCGCAGGTCGTCGTTTTGATCATCAATATCGCGGCTCTTGCCGCGGCGATCATCGCGATGGCTCTCAGCGGAGTGCTGGATCTGTCTGCTCCGATCTCCGGTAAGGCGGGAACCGAGGCTGATGCGGATCCCTTTCCGGCCATTCAGAAAAGCTACGGTATCACGCCATCCGAGTTAAAAGTGCTGCGGGAGCTGGTACAGACGGATGATAAGCAGGAGGTCATCGCCTCGCGCCTCAACATATCGGTCAGCACCCTGCGGCATCATATCACTTCTCTCTATAAAAAGACCGGCGTACAGACGCGCCTGGCGCTCAGCAATCTTGTCAACGCCCAAAAGTAGGATCATGCTTTCCTTTTCCTCTCCGACCCCGGGGAGGATTTCTTTTTACCAAAAACCGCATAGCTAAGCCATATAGCAGGAACATTCTATATCATTTTCCGACGGCTTATGATATGTTTAGCATGAGATAAAAGGTTTATCCGGTTACAAGGAGGTAAAACATGAGAAGGATACACGCATTGATTCTCGTACTGATCTTGATCTCCGCTTCTTTGAGCGGATGCTTCGGTATGAATCGAAGTATGGATCCCGGTGGAGTTCAAATACCGTATTGGGACAGCCCGCAGATCGAAGATACACCGATCGTCCCTACAGATCTACCGACGACCGCTCCGGCGGCTCCCGAGGTAACGGTACGACCGGCAGAGTGGACACAGGTGGAATGGCAGCCGTATTCCTGCGCGTACTTCACGCTGAATGTTCCTTACGGATGGCAGGTTCAGTGGGACGGAAACGCGCAGAACCTGTGGTGGACCGCCACAAGCCCCGACGGCAAGATCGGCGTCCATAATCTCGATCATGACTATGCCGCCAAAGATCCTGCTATGACACAAACTCTCGGGTTCCAAAAACCGATGACCGACGCTTCGGTGCGGGGTTATTTTGAAATGATTTACGAGGACTCTGCCGACTACTTCACCGTGCAGAAGTCCTGCGTGCCTGAGAATTACAGTATGTTGCAATCGTCTACGAACAAGCAGATCAAGGATTATCAAGCTCTCTACGCGACCTTCCGTGACGCGACGGTCGGCGAGGGAGAGGGGGTCTATTCAGCTGTTTTGTTCGATCACGACGATATCATCATACGCGGCGCCAATTATGCGAACTGGGAGATCGACGCGATCGTCACTCAGTGGGCGCCTCTCGGTCAGTTCGTCAACTGGTCGCCGGTACTGGCTCAGATCGCTCAGTCCTTTACTTATACCGATTATTATATACAGGAGTGGCAGTCGTGGATGAATACGACCGTCAATCCTTCATCATCAGTGAACGATACCGATCCCGTGATGGAAGCGTTCGAGGAACGGAGCAAGTCCGATACCATTATTCAAGAGAAGCGCTCGGATATGCTCGAAGAGTATGAGCGAGTCTATGATAATGACACCGGCGAGATCTATCGTGCCTACAACGGATTTTTGGACGATATCGGAGACCAGAATCGCTATACGCCGATCACTGACAGCCAGTATGCCGATGGTTATGTCGGCTGGATAGATAAATAAAGGAGAGATCTACATGAAAAAAACACTTGCTATTCTATTATCAATGTTGCTGCTCGTTTCCCTAGCCGCCTGTGCAGGATCGGGGAAAGGAAATACGACAGCAGAGAGTGAACCTACGGAAGAAACCGTCGTAGAAACGACAGCTGTAACAGAGGCGCCTGCCGTAGACGTCGGCAGCTTCAACTGGGTCAAAGGCGAACTCGACTGCTACGACTATAAATACAAGGACAAGCCGTATTATTTGTCGTACAGCTATCCCGATACCTTCAAGACCGCTACCGATGCTTACAGCGGCTTGCAGTATTTCGGCTACTTCTATAACCCTGCCGACAGTGAAGCGAAACCGAATAATTCACCCTACGGTCTGTATATCTATTTCGGACAGGGTTCCGACGGAGGTATGACCAAGTCGTCTCTGGAAGCGGATGTAAAGGGCGAGCTACAGGAACGTGAGCTCGGCGGCAGAAAGGTGCTTTTCGGTGAGCTTTCACCCGATCCTAACACCGGCTCCCATACCTTTGCTTATTATCTGAGCTATGAAGATGACGACTGGTCGCGTATCTGGATCCTGGTCAGCGATCCAGAAGCCGACGGGGCGTTCAGAAAGGCGTTTGAAGATAGCATGAGCTTCGACCGTTAATGGTACTATGATGACAAAAGACGGATCATCGCCGTGTGTCAAGCGCGTTTGAAGATGACAAAAGATAAAATAGCAATAACGGCGGGGACGATTTGCGGTCGTCTCCGCCGTTTAGCTTGCAGATAAATCAATAAGATGGTTGACGATCACCCTCAAATTACGGATACCGTTAGTCTTGGATTCCCATATCCACTTTGCTAGAAATAATATTTTAATTATAGTTAGCAAGCAAAATCAAGGCAAGAATCTACGATGTAGATCTTGCCTTGATTTTTTAGCACGTTAATAATGTTAGTAATTTGTGCTTCGTATCATCTTCTTTTACGTTCAGCCTCAAGCTTTTCTTCATCCATTTTAACTAATTCAGCTATTTGCTTTAGTTCTCTTTGCTTCTGCATGATTTTATATTTTAGATCCGTTCTCTCGCGTTCGGAAGAATTAAACCTGCTCATCCCATCATAAGCAGGAACTGTTATCATCAAACAGATTCCTGCCTTTGATTTATATCTTATTCAGTTTGTCTTTAGCCTTCGATAACAAAGGTGCAATTCCTTCAAGGATCCTTAATACATCATCAACTGATCCGTCTTCCGGCGTCTTATTATTCCAAAAATCAAAA
>ONFW01000084.1 GCA_900317215.1 uncultured Eubacteriales bacterium
ACTCCGGTGACTTCACCTATGGTGGGAGTGTTCTATTCGGCGCCGTCGCCGGATAAGGAGCCTTATGTGAGCGTTGGTTCAAGCGTAAGCAAGGGAGACGTGCTGTGTCTTATTGAGGCTATGAAGCTGATGAACGAGGTTACAGCAGAAAAGAGCGGCACGATAACCGCCGTCTGTGTTGACAACGGACAGGTGGTTGAATACGGTCAGAAGCTGTTCATGATAAAATAAGCGGGGGTTGTGACAATGAATAAACAGGAATTAGAGAGCGTTATCCCTCACAGAAATTCTATGATGCTGATCGATGAAGCCACTAAAACAGGCGAGAATACCAGTGAGGGAAAAAAATACATTACAGGCAGTGAATGGTTCCTTGACGGACATTTTCCGGGAAATCCCGTTGTTCCGGGTGTGATACTCTGCGAGATCATGGCGCAGTCGAGCGCAGTTATCATTGCTGAGGTATCCTCACAGTGCATACCCTTCTTTACCGGCATAGAGAAAGCCAAGTTCAAAAGGCAGGTCGTCCCGGGTGACACCTTTGAGACAAGGTGTGAGCTGACAAGGAGCAGAGGAATGTTCTATTTCATTACGGGCAAGGGTTATGTTAACGGTAAGCTTGCGGCACAGGCTGAGTTTTCGTTTGCTCTTGTGCCGAAGGACAAGGTCGAAGGCGCTTCACAGGCATGACGGAGATCCGATTCCGCCGACAGGAGAAGACTTTGCCGTGCGGTATTATGCAGAAAAAGTCGGGGAGGTTGCAGCCATTGTTTTCAAAAATACTAATAGCCAACAGAGGAGAAATAGCGGTAAGGATAATCCGTGCCTGCCGTGAAATGGGAATATCCACCGTTGCGGTATACTCGCAGGCGGATAAGGATGCGCTCCATGTGAGCATGGCGGACGAGAGCTACTGCATAGGAGGGCCGCAGGTGGCGGACAGCTATCTCAATATGGCGGCGATACTCGAGGCTGCGGTCGTTTCGGGAGCGCAGGCAATACACCCGGGTTATGGGCTTCTCTCAGAAAATGCGAAATTCGTCTCACTGTGCGAGAAATGCAATATAGAATTTATAGGTCCCTCCGCAGCTATGATAGAAAAGCTGGGGGATAAGGACGAGGCAAGAAAGACCATGAGGGCTGCCGGTGTTCCCGTGACTCCGGGCAGCGACGTGATAGACGATATAGATCTTGCAAGGGAAAAAGCAAAGGAAATAGGCTTTCCCCTGCTTGTTAAGGCTCGCTCCGGCGGAGGCGGAAGAGGTATCCGAAGGGTCGACAGCCTTGAGGAATTTGACAACGCCTTTCTTTCGGCTAAGGCGGAGGCACAGAGCGCTTTCGGAGACGGGGCTGTATATATGGAGAAATTTCTCAGTCCCGTAAAGCATATTGAAATGCAGCTGCTGTGCGATAAATACGGCAATGTGGTATGTCTCGGTGAGCGTGAATGCTCTGTTCAGAGAAAAAACCAGAAGCTCATCGAAGAATGTCCCTCGCCGGCAATAAGCCCCGAGATAAGAAAACAGATGATGTCTGCGGCTGTAAAGGCAGCCAGGGCGGTAAACTACGAAAACGCAGGAACTGTGGAGTTCCTTCTCGATACAGACAGGAATTTCTACTTTATGGAGATGAACACGAGGCTTCAGGTGGAGCATCCGGTGACGGAAATGGTAGTGGGGATAGATATCGTCCAGTGGATGATAAGGATAGCCTCGGGAGCAAAGCTCACTGTAACACAGGACAGGGTATTTATGCATGGGAATGCGATAGAGTGCCGTATCAATGCGGAGGACGCAGACAACAGCTATCGACCGAGCTGCGGAACGCTTGATTTCATACATATTCCCGGAGGGCCCTGTGTGAGATTTGACACGGCGATATATCAGAATTATACTGTTCCGCCATACTATGACTCCATGATTGGCAAGCTGATAGTTCAGGCGCGCTCAAGGGAGCTTGCTATAAGAAAAATGAAAATGGCGCTCAGTGAACTGACTATCAACGGAATAAAGCATAACAGAAATCTACATATAGATATACTTTCTGACCCTGAGTTCGTATCCGGAGAATATACCACGGACTTTATGGCGGAGAGACAGGAAAGAGCAGAAAGAAAAAAACAAAAAAAAGGCTGACGGCTCAGGTGTGTCTGCTCTTATGCTGACAGGAGCCTCGTTAAGCTTTGTTTAGGCAGGTGTTATAATTGCCGGATATATTCAATTTTCTCAAACCGAAAAACGAGCTTGAAAATCAAGGCGAGTTTGCCGAGAACCACCCCTATATACCGGAGGAACTGTGGATAAAATGCCCCGTATGCAAAAATGCAGTACTTTCCTCTGATCTTATGGACAATTGTAAGGTATGCCCGAAATGCAATTATCATTTCAGGATAGCGGCAAGACAAAGGGTGGAAATGACCGTTGACGAGGGTACCTTCTCAGAGATGGACGCCGATATGTGCAGTGTCAACAGGATAGATTTTCCCGATTATGAAAAAAAGCTCAAAAGCGCAAAGCTCAGCAGCGGAGAAAATGAATCCGTTATTACCGGAACGGCTGAGATATGCGGAGAAAAGACGGTCATCGCCGTGATGAACTCGCAATTTATGATGGGATCTATGGGAACGGTGACAGGTGAAAAAATAACGAAGGCGTTTGAGTATGCTACCCGTCACAGACTGCCTGTGATAATTTTCACGGTGTCGGGCGGCGCAAGAATGCAGGAGGGCATACTCTCGCTTATGCAGATGGCAAAGACAAGCGGTGCGGTAAAGCTTCACAGTGATGCAGGGCTGCTATATGTTACCGTGCTTACCGACCCGACAACAGGCGGAGTCACAGCGAGCTTTGCCATGGAGGGAGATATTATTCTTGCAGAGCCTCATGCACTCATCGGCTTTGCCGGACCGAGAGTAATTGAACAAACTATCAGACAGAAGCTCCCTAAGGATTTTCAGTCGGCGGAGTTTCTTCTGGAAAAGGGCTTTATAGACGCTGTGGTGCAGCGAAAGGATATGAAGCAAACCCTTGCAAGGCTTATCAGACTTCATAAGGAAGAGAACGGGGAGGAGGTCACGGCAGAATGAGCGCTTACGATCATGTAATAGCTGCGAGGGCTAACGACAGACCTACCTCTATCGACTACATAACGAGGATATTCGGGAACAGCTTTTTCGAGCTTCACGGCGACAGAAGGTTCGCTGATGACAAGGCGGTGATCGGAGGCATTGCCGAGCTTAAGGGCAGGCCTGTTACCGTGATAGGACTGGAAAAGGGCAGAAATCTTAAGGAGAGAATGGCAAGAAATTTTGGCTCGGCTCATCCCGAGGGCTACCGAAAAGCGCTGAGACTGATGAAGCAGGCAGAGAAATTCAGAAGACCCGTTATCTGCTTTGTTGATACCTCCGGAGCGTACTGCGGAATCGGAGCTGAGGAGAGGGGCCAGGGTCAGGCTATTGCAGAAAACCTGATGGAGATGATGACCCTGAAAACTCCTGTACTCTCCATTTTCATCGGTGAGGGCGGAAGCGGCGGCGCTTTGGCGCTTGCCGTATCAGACGAGGTATGGATGCTTGAAAACGCGATCTATTCAGTGATATCTCCAGAGGGCTGTGCAAGCATTCTCTGGAAGGATCCCGGAAAGACTGCGGAGGCATCTGAATGCCTGAAGCTTACGGCTCAGGATCTCTTTAAGCTGGGAGTTATAGAGAGGATAATCAGAGAGCCGAAGGATATCGAGAGCAGACTTTTTGACAGTCTGAAAAACCTGATAGCGGAGACCTTTGATAAGAAAATGTCTCTGTCTCCCGAGAAGCTGATCGAGATGAGATATAACCGGTTCAGAAAATTCTGATACTGCAGTGCATTGTGTCAGGCAATGCACTTTTTTGTACACAATGCGAAATGCTGCATCGGCAGCGGGAAAACGGAAAACAGGCTATTAAGCCTGTCTTTATGATAACAGAAGGGGAAAGAATAGATGCCGCAGCTCAATATTGTTCTTGTAGAGCCTGAAATACCGCAGAATACGGGAAACATAGCCCGTACCTGCGCTGCTACCGGCGCAAGACTCCATATAGTAAAGCCAATGGGATTTACACCGACAGACAAGCAGTTGAAAAGAGCGGGACTTGATTACTGGCATCTGCTGGATATCACATATTATGACGGTCTTGATGAGCTGTTTGAAAAAAACAAGGACGGTGTGTTCTATTATTTCTCGACCAAGGCGCCGAGAAAGTATACCGACATAGAATATCCGGATAACTGCTATATCGTTTTCGGAAAGGAAACCAGAGGACTGCCAGAGGCTCTGCTTTTTGCAAATCCTGATACAACGGTAAGGATACCGATGATAGGAGAAGCAAGAAGCCTGAATCTCTCAAATTCTGTGGCGATCGCCGTCTATGAGATACTCAGGCAGTGGGATTTTCCGGAGCTTTTAAACTTCGGCAGGCTGAGAGAATATGACTGGGCTGACTGCGTTTTCAACAATTGAGGAAACCGAAAGGAAAGAAAAAATGATAACTGTATCTAATGTATCTATAAATTTCAGCGGAACACCGCTCTTTTCCGATGTCGATCTGAAATTTACGGACGGTAACTGTTACGGGATAATAGGCGCTAACGGAGCCGGAAAATCCACATTTCTTCGTGTGCTTTCAGGCGACCTTGAGCCTACTAAGGGCGAGGTCATTATACCTGAAAATACGAGAATGTCCGTTCTGAAGCAGGATCACTTTGCCTTTGACGACTATACCGTGCTTGACACCGTGATCTATGGAAATAAAAAGCTTTATGATATAATGAAGGAAAAGGATGCCATTTATCTGAAGGAGGATTTCTCAGATGAGGACGGCATCAGAGCATCCGAGCTGGAGGCTGAATTTGCCGAGCTTAACGGCTGGGAGGCTGAGAGCGATGCGTCCAAGCTTATTCAGGGGCTCGGGCTTTCCGAGGAGCTGCTGTATTCGTCGATGAGCGCGCTCACGGGCAATGAGAAGGTGAAGGTGCTGCTGGCGCAGGCGCTTTTCGGTAATCCTGAGATAATACTGCTTGACGAGCCTACCAACGATCTTGATGTCAAGGCTATAGCATGGCTTGAGGACTTTATTCTCGATTATGAGGGAACGGTTATAGTTGTTTCTCATGACAGACACTTCCTCAATACTGTCTGCACCCACATGGTTGATATCGACTACAACAAGATCAAGCTTTATGTCGGCAATTATGAATTCTGGTATGAATCCTCTCAGCTTATTCAGGCGATGATAAAGCAGCAGAACAAGAAGACTGAGGAGAAGATCAGGGAGCTGCAGAGCTTTGTTCAGCGCTTTTCAGCGAACAAATCAAAGTCAAAGCAGGCTACCTCGAGAAGAAAGCTTCTTGAAAAGCTTACCGTGGAGGAACTGCCTGCATCGAGCAGAAGATATCCCTTTGTCGGCTTTACTATGGACAGAGAGGTCGGCAAGGAGGTGCTGACTGTTGAGAACCTTTCAAAGACTATCGACGGCGAAAGGGTGCTCGATAACGTATCCTTCCGCATAGAGAGGACGGACAAGGTAGCTTTTCTGTGTGACAACGAAAACGCTGTCACTGCTCTGTTTGAGATAATAACCGAGAACATGCAGCCTGATGAGGGAACCTTCAAATGGGGGATAAGCACCTCTCAGTCGTATTTCCCGAAGGATAACACCAGCTTTTTCGATGGCAACGAGATGTCTATTCTCGACTGGATACGCCAATATGTCAGGGGAAATGATGACACAGACACCTACCTTAGAGGTTTTCTGGGAAGAATGCTCTTCTCTGGAGATGATGTTTTCAAGCCCGTAAATGTACTTTCGGGCGGGGAAAAGGTCCGTTGTATGCTGTCGAGAATGATGATGTTCGGAGCAAACTGCCTTATTCTCGACCAGCCGACAAATCATCTCGACCTGGAATCCATTACGGCGGTAAATAAGGGTCTGCAGAGCTTTAAGGGAGTTGTTCTCTTTACCTCGCACGACCATGAGTTTATATCAACGGTTGCAAACCGTATAATCGTTCTTGAGAAGGACGGGATAAGAGATGTTACCGAGTCCTACGACGAGTATCTTGCCGAGAGGTATCAGGTGGAGTCATAAATTTTTTACGGAACGGGGGCGAGTCTATGAGCAGAGCCGATGAGTTTTTAGAGCAGTACAGGATACTTGAGGAGGAGCTGTCCGATAAGTATAACTATGATGAAAAATACGGCAGTCCTGTTGTGCGATTCATTACAGAAAAGGAGGGCAGACCCTTCCGTGAAAAGCTGAACTACTGCCGCGAGATAAGAAATTTTCTCTCTCACCATTCCGAAACGGACGGGGAGCCGCTGATAGAGCCCTCCGAGGGTTTGATACGCTTTCTTACAGAAGTGAATGACTATCTTCGCCAGCCGCCGCTCGCCCTTTCGTTCTCTACACAGTTTGCGGATATACTCAAGGCAGGACCGAAGAACAAGGCGGTCACTGTAATGAAGAAAATGCAGAAATCAGGCTTCTCTCATGTTCCGGTGCTGGACGGAGGCAGCTTTGTCGGGGTGTTCAGTATAGGCACGTTTTTTGCCTTTGCGCTGAAAAACGGTCTTGCCTCGCTGAATGACGAGATGCTGATCGAGGATTTTCTTGAGTTTCTTCCTCCTGACAGGCATGAGAACGAGAGGTTTCTGTTTATGCCAAAGACAGCCTCCTTATTTGATGTGAAGAATGAATTTGAAAAGCGTTCTCAGCGCAGCAAAAGACTTGCGGCGATATTTATAACAGACAACGGCTCCTTTGACGGGCGAATTCTCGGAATGCTCACACCTTGGGACGTTGTGAATGAAAGATAAGAGATAGGATTTCAGGCGGTGAGCTTATGTCAGGCAAAAAAAAGGTTTTGGCGGCGATGAGCGGAGGAGTTGACAGCTCGGTGGCAGCTGCCGTGCTTTTAAAGGATTATGATGTTACGGGGGCCACGATGAAGCTGTTTTCCAACGAGGATATACAGCTTGATAAAAGCCGTACCTGCTGCAGTCTCGACGATGTTCAGGACGCAAGATATGCGGCTAACAGACTCGGAATTGAACATTATGTTTTCGGCTTCGGTGAACGCTTCAGGGAATGTGTGATAGAGCGCTTTAACAGTGCCTATATAAACGGGCTCACGCCGAATCCCTGTATAGACTGCAACCGCTTTATAAAGTTCGACGCCCTGCTGAAAAGGGCGGAGGAGCTGGGCTTTGATTATATTGCGACAGGTCATTACGTAAGAAAACGCTATGATGAAAAAAC
>ONFW01000145.1 GCA_900317215.1 uncultured Eubacteriales bacterium
ATGACTGCGCCGACACAGATGACAGCATCGTATTTTCCGCTTTCGGCGGTTTTCTGAGCAATAACAGGTATCTCAAACGCACCGGGTACCCAGAGCGCATCTATGTTGGTTTCTTCTACACCGTGACGTACAAGACCGTCTACAGCGCCCTCAAGCAGCTTCTCAACGATAAAGCTGTTGAATCTTGATGCTATTATGGCTACCCTCATACCCTCGGGTGCTACGACCCTTCCTTCAATGATGTTGATGTTCATTTAATTGACCTCCGTTGTATTATATTTTTTGACATCTTTTATTCAAGAGTGATATTTTTGAATATATGACCCATTCTGTCCTTTTTTGTTTTGAGATAGAAGGCGTCGTATTCGCCCGGGTCTATCTCTATCGGAACGCGCTCCTTTATTGTGAAGCCGAAGCCTTCAAGTCCGTATATCTTGCCGGGATTGTTTGTCAGCAGACGAAGTGATCTCACGCCGAGCTGCTGAAGTATCTGAGCGCCGTTCCAGTATTCTCTCAGATCAGGAGCAAAGCCTAATCTGATGTTCGCGTCAACGGTGTCAAGTCCCTGCTCCTGCAGCTCGTATGCCTTGAGCTTGTTTATCAGACCGATGCCTCTGCCCTCCTGCCTCATGTAGAGGATGATTCCTCTGCCTTCCTTCTGTATCATTCTCATTGCTGTATGGAGTTGTTCGCCGCAGTCGCAGCGTGCAGAGGCGAATACGTCACCGGTAAGACATTCCGAATGTACCCTGCACAGTATATTCTCACCGTTGCCCAACTCACCGCAGACAAGTGCGATGTGGTGCTCGCCGGTTATATCGTTGACAAAGCCGTGTATCATAAAATCACCGTAGGCGGTGGGAAGCTTGGCGGAGGCCTTCTTTATCATGTGGGGCTCGTGCCGTCTGATGTAGTCCTGCAGATCCTTTATTGTGATAAAGCAGAGCTCGTGTTCCCTTGCAAGTTCCCATAGCTCGGGAGTTCGCATCATTGTGCCGTCGTCACGCATTATCTCACAGCAAAGGCCACATTCCTTAAGACCCGCAAGGCGGCAAAGGTCTACCGTGGCTTCCGTGTGACCGTTGCGAACAAGAACGCCGCCCTTTCTTGCGGTAAGAGGGAAGACGTGACCGGGTCTGCGGAGATCCCTCGGTTTAGTGTTTTCGTCTGCACATGCGCGGCAGGTAAAGCCCCTTTCGGCTGCCGATATTCCTGTTGTAGTATCAACATGGTCAACGGATACCGTAAAGGCCGTGCTGTGATTGTCAGTGTTTTCCGAGACCATCTGAGGAAGCTCGAGACGATCGGCTATTGCCTTGGACATAGGAGTACAGATGAGTCCTCTGCCATATCTTGCCATAAAGTTTACGTTTTCCGTGGTGGCAAATTCTGCCGCACAGATAAGATCTCCCTCGTTTTCTCTGTCGGGGTCATCAGTGCAGAGAATCAGTCTGCCGTTTTTGAGCGCTTCGAGAGCCTCCGGTATAGTGTTGTATTTGTATTCCATAAAAAGACCACCTTTATGATGAACCGGATGATCCGGCTTAATAGAATCCGTGCTTAGCGAGGAAGTCCTCGGTTATTCCGCTTTTTGGAGCTTCTTTTTCCGGTGACGACATGAGTCTTTGAACGTATTTGCCTATTATGTCATTCTCCAGATTTACGGTATCTCCGGGTTGCTTTGACAGCAGAGTAGTCTGAGCGTCGGTATGGGGTATTACCGAAACTGAAAAGCTGTCACTGTCCAGAGCCGCCACCGTGAGGCTAATACCGTCTATAGCGATCGAGCCCTTCTCAACTGTCAGGGCAAGTATCTCCTGCGGGGCGGATATCCTCACCCATACTGCGTTATTCTCCCGTCTGAGGGAGACTATTCTGCCGGTGCCGTCTATGTGTCCCGATACGATATGTCCGCCGAAGCGTCCTTCAGCAGCCATTGCCCTTTCAAGATTGACCTTGTCGCCATTTTTCAGTGAGCCGAGGCCTGAGCGTCTGAGGGTCTCCGGCATGACGTCCGCGCTGAAGCTGTTTTTGCCAAGTTGTGTTACTGTAAGGCAAACTCCGTTTACCGCAATGCTGTCGCCTATCCTTGTACCCTCGAGCACAAGGGCTGCGCCAATCCGTATCGTTCCAGAGGAGGAGCCGGATACTATCCCGACAACTGTTCCAGTTTCTTCAATTATTCCCGTGAACACTGTCAAACCCCCTCTTAACATCATATTCAAGCAGAACGTCTTCTCCGAGCCGAGTTATCTGCAAGGCTGTCAGAAGTGCGGCATTGTCAGGACGATCTGCACCTGTTCCGCCTATCGGGGAATGAGCAGCCTTTCCTCCCAAAAGCTTTGGGGCTATATAGGCGTAAATATGCTGAACAAGTCCTTCACGAAGAAGCGCTTCGTTTATCTCGGCGCCGCCCTCACAAAAAACGCTTGATATCTGCCTGTCAGCAAGCTCCTTCATCAGAGCAGAAAGGCTGAGATGCCCATGATTGTCGCAGGGGAGAATGCATACTTCTGCGCCGAGTGCCATGAGTGCCGCGGCTTTTTCGGGCTCGCTGACCGTGCAGGCTATAAGCAGGGGATAATCCTTTGCGCTGCGGCAAAGTCTGCTGTCGGGGGATATGCGG
>ONFW01000164.1 GCA_900317215.1 uncultured Eubacteriales bacterium
CCCGGGTCAAAGCCGCTGCCCAGAAGAGCGGTTATGCCTGCCTTTTCAAAGCGCTCACGATAAGCCCACTGCCATTTATACTCAAACTTGGCTGTCTCGAGAGGCTCGTAGTTTGCGGTGTCGACATAGTTGACCTTTGTTGCAAGACAAGCGTCCATGATCGTGAGATCCTGATAGGGCAGAGCAAGATTGATGACAACATCGGGCTTGAAGCTCTCGATAAGAGCGATAAGCTCATCAACATTGTCTGCGTTGACCTGAGCGGTAGAGATCTTTGTTTTTCCGCCGTCAAGCTTTGCCTTCAGAGCATCGCACTTTGATTTTGTACGGCTTGCAATGCAGATCTCCTCAAAGACCTCAGGATTCTGACAGCACTTGTGAATGCAGACGCTTGCTACGCCGCCTGCGCCGATGATCAATGCTTTTCCCATTTTTACATTCCTCCGTTAAAAAAATTCTGCGGATTATTCGTTTTCAAGAAGCTGCTTTGTAACATAGGTGGGCAGAGCAAAAGCGCCTCTGTGAAGCCTTGTGTTGTAATAATCGGTATCTATTGACAGCCTGTTCCATCTTCCCTCGTCAAGGTCGTTGGTCGGGTGGAACTTCTTTGAAGCAAAGCCGAAAAGCCAGTGTCCCGAGGGATAGGTCGGGATATGAGCCTGATAGACCTTGCAGAAGGGAAAGAACTGAAGTATTTTTTTATGAGCCTGCTTCATGGCTCTTGAATATGTCGGATAAAACGGGCTTTCATGCTGATTTACAAGAATACCGCTGTCCGTGAGAGCCTTGTAGCAGTTTCCGTAAAACTCTGTTGTAAAAAGGCCTTCACCTGGGCCGAAGGGGTCTGTGGAATCCACGATGATAAGGTCGTATTCATTTTCGACCCCTCTTACAAATCTCAGTCCGTCCTGAATATAGATGTGTACTCTCGGATCGTCAAGTCTTGAAGCTACCGTGGGGAGGAACTCCCTGCAGGCGTCAACGACCATTCGGTCTATCTCGACCATGTCTATCCTCTCGATAGTCTTGTACTTTACAAGCTCTCTAACAGTGCCTCCGTCACCTGCGCCGATCACCAGGACCGTTTTGACATCGGGGTTGACAGCCATAGGAACATGAGTTATCATCTCGTGATAGATAAATTCATCCTTCTGAGTCAGCATGACCCTGTCATCAAGCACAAGCACATCGCCGAACTCGGGAGTGCTGAAGATCTCTATTCTCTGATACTCTGACTGTGCGGAGTATTTCTGCTTGTCACACCGTATAGAAAACCTGACATTGCCGGTCTGTTCCTCGGTATACCACATTTCCATAAAAGCATACCTCCATGCATTACTGTATCATGATATTTATATTATCGGTATTTATGTCCTCTGCGCCGGTAAGATTGCAGCCCTTTGCCTTTGCATAGGTTATGTATTCTATCGCGTCCTTTGTTATCAGCTCGCCCGGGGCAAGTATCGGTATCCCCGGAGGATAGCACATCACAAATTCGGCGCATATCGCGCCCAGCGTCTCCTTGAGGGGGAGCTGTTTTTTTCTTGAATAGAAGGCGTCCTGCGGTGAGCACATTACCACAGGCTCTATATACTCGTGATCGAGCATTCCCGAGGGATCCTTTGAATAGAGTCTTTTCACCTCATAAAGCGCAGATATCAGTCTCTCCACATTAAGGATCTTGTCTCCCACAGAGACGATCGCAAGTATATTGCCGATATCTCCGAACTCTATCTGTATATCATATCTGTCCCTGAGGATATCATATACCTCAATGCCGGCAAGTCCGATATCACGGGTATGAACGGATATCTTTGTCGGGTCAAAATCAAAAACGGCGTCGCCGTCGATAAGCTCCCGTGAGAAGGCGTAAAGCCCGCCGAGCTTGTTTATCTCATTTATGCCGTAGGTGGCAAGCTCGGTCACCCATTCAAATATCTTTTTTCCGTTGAGAGCAAGATTCTTTCGTGAGATATCAAGGGAGGAGAGAAGCAGATAAGAGGCGCTCGTTGTCTGGGTGAGGTTGATTATCTGTCTGACATAGCCCTCGGATATCCCTTCTCCAAGCAGCAGGGCAGAGCTTTGTGTAAGAGAGCCTCCGGTCTTGTGCATGCTTACGGCTGCCATGTCCGCTCCTGCGCTCATTGCCGAGAGCGGCATATTGTCGCCGAAATAGAAATGAGTTCCGTGCGCTTCGTCTACAAGCACCTTCATTCCTGCTGCGTGGGCTATCCTGACTATTTCACGCAGATCGGAGCAGACCCCGTAATAGGTAGGATTGTTGACGATGATAGCCTTTGCGTCAGGGTGAAGAGCTATGGCTCTTCTGACCGAATCCACAGACATTCCGAGCGGTATGCCGAGCCGCTTGTTGACGCCCGGATTTACATAAACCGGAACTGCGCCGCACACTATAAGAGCATTGATGCTGCTGCGGTGAACATTCCTCGGCATGATTATCTTGTCACCACGCTTGCAAACGCTCATTACCATTGCCTGAACGGAGCTTGACGTGCCGTTCACCATAAAGAAAGCGTGCTTTGCTCCAAAGGCGTCAGCCATAAGCTCCTCTGCATCCTTGATAACGCTGATAGGGTGGCAGAGATTATCAAGAGGCTTCATCGAGTTTACATCTACGCTCATGCACTGCTTTCCGAGAAATTCCGTAAGCTCGGGATTTCCCTTTCCCTGCTTATGCCCGGGAACATCAAAGGATACTATTCTGTTTTCTCTGTATTGCTTAAGTGCCTCAAAAACAGGCGCACGGCTCTGATCAAGCTTCATCTTTCTGTCTCCGTTATTCATAGACGTTGGTGCCGCTGAAGATCTCTATCATCTCACGTCTTAGGCTGTTTGAGATAGCAAGCCTTTCCTTTGGCGGAATCTCATAAACATCTGTCTTGAACAGATAGTTCTGCAGCTCAAGCTCCTTGATGAGAAGCTGGGTATGGAATATATTAGCCTGATAAACATTTATATCCACGGTATCATATCTTTTGAGTGTTTCGTCCTTGATATAGTCCTGGATAGAGGTTATCTTATGATCGATAAAAAGCTTTTTTCCGCTTGTATCTCTCGTGAAGCCCCTGACCCTGTAGTCGATCGTGATAATGTCAGAATCAAAGCTGTCGATAAGAAAATCAAGGGTATTCAGAGGGGAGATAGTTCCGCAGGTCGAAACGTCAATATCCACCCTGAAGGTCGCAATAGCGTTGTCGGGGTGATACTCGGGATAGGTGTGTACCGTGACGTGGCTCTTGTCAAGATGACCGACAATGGTATTCTCACCTGCATAGCCTGCGGAATATTTGCCGCAGTTGCAGGATTCATCTATCTTTTCCGGCAGACCTGTCTCAGAAATAAGCAGGGTAACGCTTGCTCCCTGAGGATCATAGTCCTGCTTTGAAATATTAAGCACAGTAGCGCCTATCATTTCTGTTACCTGACAAAGAATGTTGGTAAGACGCTCGGAGTTATACTGCTCGTCAATGTAGGCAATATAATCCTTCTGCTCCCGTTCTGTTTTTGCATAGCAGACGTCGTAAATATTGAAGCTCAGAGTCTTTGTCAGATTATTGAATCCGTACAGCTTTAATCTTCTTTCCAATTTAATTCTCACAGCCTTTTTATTAAGAATAGGGAGCGTTACCGCTTTCCGCTGAGCCTTTCCATTATCATTCCGGCGCACATATATACATTGCCGCCGCCTATGGTGATGATAAGATCACCGGGCTTGGCCTTTTTGGTGACGTAGTCGGCAATTTCCTCAAAGGTCTTGAACCATACGCACCCGTCGATCTTTTCTGCAAGATCCTTTGAATAAATGTTGTAGGTATTCTTTTCACGAACAGGCAGTATCTCCGAGAGAATGGCGTGATCGGGAATAGAGAGCACCTCGGCAAATTCATCAAGGAAGGTATAGGTCCTTGAGAAGGTATGAGGCTGGAATATCGCCCAGACCTGCCTGAAGCCCATGCTCATCGCTGTTGTAAGAGTCGCTCTCAGCTCGGTCGGGTGGTGGGCAAAATCATCAGCCACGGTTATACCGCAGGGCTTTCCAAGAATCTCAAAGCGTCTGTGTGCGCCCCTGAATTCCTCAAGAGCCCTGACTACGTCCTCGGGAGCTACGCCGAGAGTAATGGCAGCGGCAGAGGCGGCAAGAGCGTTCATGACATTGAATTTTCCGGGTACTCTGAGGCTGACCGAGCAGATCTTTTCTCCCTTATGATAAAGGTCGAAGCTGTCGCAGACTGATGATTCACCGGTGATCTCGGCACGGAAATCGTTTTTCTTTCCAAAGCCGAAGGTGACAACCTTTTTGCTGCCGTTTTTTATTATATCGGCTACACATTCCATTGAATTACGGTCATCGCCGTTGATAACAATGCATGAGGAGGTCTGGCTGATGAATTTTTTAAAGGATGACTTGATCCTGTCGAGCGTTCCGAAATAATCAAGATGATCCTCGTCAACATTTAGAACAACTGCCATTGCAGGGTAGAGGTGGAGGAAGGTGTCAACATATTCGCAGGCTTCACAGACTATATAATCCGATTTTCCTACACGGCTGTTTCCTCCGATGAACGGAAGCTTGCCTCCGATAATTGCGGTAGGGTCAAGCGATGACATTGTTAGGATCTGTGTAAGCATTGAAGTAGTGGTGGTTTTTCCGTGAGTACCGCTGACGGCTATTGAGCGCTTATATTTTTCTACAACAGCGCCAAGCATTATGCATCTTTCAACAGCGGGGATATCCTGAGCCTTTGCAGAAACAAGCTCGGGATTGTCAAGCTTGACTGCGGCTGTATATACGACAAGATCGGCGCCGTTTACATTTTCAGGATAATGACCCATGGTCACCGGTATGCCGTAGGAGCGTATCCTTTGCAGTGTATCGGACTCTGCAGTATCGGAGCCTGATATCTCAAAGCCCTCGTTATGCAGTATCTCGGCAAGGGGACACATTCCTGAGCCGCCTATACCGACAAAATGTATATGTCTTACATTATCAAGCAGATGTGAATATTTTTCTGCCATAGGAGCAACACTTCCAATCTCATATATGATAATAGATCAAGAAAAATGCATACTGATATATTATATTACGAAAAACGGAAAAAATAAAGACAATTTGGTATTTTTATCGACTTGACCAAGAAAAACACCATATTACTCCTGAATTTTTCCTTCTGTTACATTATATACCATGATACGCTCTTTTTCAATATGATACAGGCAAAAAAGAAGACTCAGATAAACAACAGATCAGCAGGAGCATTGCCTTAACAGGTTGTTTATTTGTCAGCTCAACAAAAAAACACCGTGCGCTCCAAAGGAACCGCACGGCAAATATGACCGTAAAACAGAAAAACGCTGCTGCAATTATCTATGCAGCAGCAAAAAAATGGAGCGGATGACGAGGCTCGAACTCGCTACCTCAACCTTGGCAAGGTTGCGCTCTACCAGATGAGCTACATCCGCATTTC
>ONFW01000146.1 GCA_900317215.1 uncultured Eubacteriales bacterium
CCGGAGCAGACCTTTATGGTCTGCGAGGCGGTGGATTATCTGAATAAGCTGCTGCGTTATAAATCGTCCCGTGCGGTCACGCACCGGTGGGGTGCTTAAAAAACTGTGCGTCAAAACATGACAGCGCAGGCACTGCGCTGGTACGGTCTTTGTGTAAATAGCAGAAAAAAACATATATAATAATATAAATAATATGTTAAATGTAAAATTTATAAAAATCCTACTATAACTTACTTGCTAAAATTGCACCTTAGATGTATAATTAAAGGTGTTTTTTGAAGCATTACGGAGATAAAAAAACGGTCAAAAATCACTGCCCGGAACGGCCTGCTGCCGCATTGTCCTAAGGTGAACCGCAGCTTCTCCGTGTGCTTATTACCAGACTCATTATTAACTGTTTGAGAGGAGTTTTTTAAATGGAAAAAGCAGAGCTTTTGTACGAAGGAAAGGCTAAGAAGGTCTATGCAATGTCAGATCCCGACTACTGCATGGTCGAATACAAGGACGACGCAACAGCCTTCAACGGGCTGAAAAAGGGTACTATCACAGGCAAGGGCGTTGTAAACAACAGAATGTCAAACTTCATGTTCAGGCTTCTTGAGGAGAAGGGCATCAAAACACATTTTGTTGAGGAGGTCAGCGACAGGGAGACTATCGTAAAAAAGGTAAAGATCGTTCCCCTTGAGGTGATCATCAGGAACAAGGCTGCCGGCTCAATGGCAAAGCGTCTCGGTCTTGATGAAGGCACCGAGCTGAAATGCACCGTCCTGGAGTTCTCCTATAAGGACGACGCTCTCGGCGATCCCCTCATCAACGCATATCATGCGGTCGCTATCGGAGCAGCTACAACAAAGGATATAGAGACTATCAGCAACATGGCTCTTGAGATCAACAAGTACATGGTCGAGTTTTTCAAGAGCGTCGGCGTTGAGCTTATCGACTTCAAGCTTGAGTTCGGCAAGACCTCTGACGGCGAGATAGTTCTTGCTGATGAGATATCTCCCGATACCTGCCGCTTCTGGGATATCAAGACCCATGAGAAGCTCGACAAGGACCGCTTCAGAAGGGACCTCGGCAATGTGGAAGAGGCTTATGCCGAAATGATGAAAAGGATAGGCCTCGGTAAATGATCGCTCCCTTAACAAATACATCCGCAGAGCTCCCAAGGGAGCTCTGTGCTGACTGAAAAAGCGGCGTTTCGCTGCGTGGTGGTGAATTCTTTGAATATAGATTCTGAAAAATGGATATCAGAGGAGCTGCATGAGGAATGCGGCGTATTCGGTATATTCGGCGATGACATTATAGCGCCTGCCCGTGCCTGCTATAACGGACTTCTTGCTCTCCAGCACAGAGGTCAGGAAAGCTGCGGCATCTCGGTAAACGACAGGGGCGTTATCACCGGATACAAAAACATGGGACTTGTCAGCGAGGTTTTCAATAACGAGGTTTTGAACGGACTTGGCGGACAGATCGCAATATCTCATGTCAGGTACTCAACAGCAGGCGGCAGTGTGCGTGAAAACTCACAGCCGCTTGTTATGCGTTATGTAAAGGGTACAATAGCGATAGCGCATAACGGCAACCTTACAAATGCCTATGAGATAAGACGGGAGCTTGAACGCAGAGGAGCTATTTTTCAGACGACGATAGACTCCGAGGCGATAGCCTATCTCATTGCAAGGGAAAGGATCAGGACCGCCTCGGTCGAGGAAGCCGTGGCAAGGACAATGGAGCAGATAGAGGGAGCTTATTCTCTGCTTGTGATGAGCCCCAAAAAGCTTATCGCCGCAAGAGATCCCCACGGCTTCAGACCCTTGTGCATGGGCAGGCTCGGAGAATCGGTGGTGTTTGCCTCCGAAAGCTGTGCGCTTGCCGCTATCGGAGCCGAATTTGTCAGAGACGTTGAGCCCGGTGAGATAATAGTAGTCAGCAGCGAGGGGATAAAGTCGATCAGGACTGCGGAAGCCGAAAAGGCGAGGAAGTCCCTGTGCGTGTTTGAGTACATATACTTTGCCCGCACCGATTCTGTTGTTGACGGCATAAGCGTATATGAATCAAGAAAGGCCGCCGGCAGGATACTGGCAAGGGAGTTCCCTGTAGAAGCAGATATAGTCATCGGTGTGCCTGAGTCCGGAATAGATGCTGCTATAGGCTACAGCGAGGAGTCGGGCATACCCTATGAAAAGGGTATCGTCAAAAACGGCTATATCGGCAGGACCTTTATCAAGCCGACACAGCAGGAGAGGGCAAACAGCGTCAGACTGAAGCTCAATCCTCTCGGCTCTGTGCTGAAGGGCAAGCGTGTGGTTGTTATCGACGATTCCATAGTCCGCGGAACGACCTGTGACAGGATAGTCAAGATGCTCCGCAGTGCTGGCGCGGCAGAGGTGCATCTGAGGATAAGCTCGCCGCCGTTCATCTGGCCCTGCTTCTACGGAACTGATATTCCCTCAAGAGGTGAGCTGATAGCCGTAAAGCATACCGTTGATGAGATATGCGCCCTTACCGGTGCGGATACTCTCGGCTTTCTGCCGCCGGATAAGCTTGGAGAAATGCTCGGCGGAAAATGCTCGGGCTTCTGCGACGCCTGCTTCTCGGGCAGATATCCCACAGAGATACCGGACAAAATGCTTGACGGCAAGGAAAGAGGCGGCGTTGATTTTGACAAAAGGCTGCCTGAAAATGACAGAACTGCATGCACGGGCAAGCAGGAAAACTAATAATAAAGAGGTGTGGTTATGGCAAGAGATACATACGAATCTCCGCTGTCCTCCAGATATGCGGACAAGGAGATGAAATATCTTTTTTCTCCCGATAAGAAATTCAAAACATGGAGAAGGCTGTGGATAGCGCTTGCGGAGGCTGAGCATGAGCTTGGGCTGAACATCTCGCAGGAGCAGATAGACGAGCTTAAGGCTCATGCGGAGGATATCAATTATGAGGATGCCGAAGCAAGGGAGAGGATAGTCAGGCACGACGTTATGTCGCATGTTTACGCCTACGGTCTGCAGTGTCCCAAGGCGGCAGGCATAATACATCTTGGCGCCACCTCATGCTATGTCGGAGATAATACCGATGTCATAATAATGACAGAGGCTTTGAGGATAGTTGAGAAAAAGCTTGTCGGAGTTATCCGTCAGCTTTCGGAATTTGCTGAAAAATACAAGAGCCTTCCTACTCTCGCGTTCACCCATTTCCAGCCCGCTCAGCCCACTACAGTAGGCAAGAGGGCAACACTGTGGATACAGGATCTTCTTCTTGACCTTGAGGACGTGAGATATGTTATCTCCACAATGAAGCTTCTGGGCTGCAAGGGTACAACGGGTACGCAGGCGAGCTTTTTGAAGCTTTTTGACGGAGACCATGAGAAGTGCAAGAGGATAGACAAGCTGATAGCTGAAAAAATGGGCTTTCCTGACTGCTTTGCCGTTTCGGGTCAGACCTATTCGAGAAAGCTTGACAGCCGTGTCGTGAACGTGCTTGCGGGAATAGCCCAGAGCGCCTCAAAGTTCTCTAACGATATCAGGCTGCTGCAGCATCTCAAGGAGATAGAGGAGCCCTTCGAGGCAAATCAGATCGGCTCAAGCGCAATGGCATACAAAAGAAATCCGATGCGCTCCGAGAGAATGACGTCGCTTTCAAGATATGTGATGACAGACGTTCTCAATCCCTACATCACCGCTGCGACACAGTGGTTCGAGAGGACCCTTGATGACTCCGCAAACAAGCGTCTCAGCATACCGGAGGCCTTCCTTGCGGTAGATGCGATACTCAACCTCTATCTCAACGTAAGCGACGGTCTTGTTGTTTATAAAAACGCTATAGCAACTCATCTTGCTGAGGAGCTTCCCTTCATGATGACCGAGGATATCATGATGGACGCCGTTAAGGCAGGCGGAAATCGTCAGGAGCTGCACGAGAAGATCAGAAAACAGTCACAGATCATTAAGAGCAGCGGAGGAAGGAACGATCTTCTTGAAAGGCTTGCACAGGATCCTGCCTTCGGAAAGAGCCTTGAGGAGCTAAAAGAGCTTTGCCGTCCCGAAAAATACGTCGGCAGAGCGCCCGAGCAGACAACAGACTTCCTCAATGAGACCGTGGCTCAGGCTCTTGCTCCCTATGAAGCCTTTGAAACAGAAAAAGCAGAGATCAATGTATAACCTAAATTTTATATAATATAATACTTTGAGAGGAGAATTAATTATGGTAGTAAACAATGTTCTTAATCAGACAGCAGCGCACGGAGTAGTCAGCAAGCTTGGCTGCTATTCGGTAGTTGAGTACCTCAAGGACGTATCTGTAAGTCCTTCATCGGCTCAGACAAAGTTCTTCATGTCTAAAATGGGTGTAAGAAAAAGACAGGTAGTTGCCAACCTGAACAATCAGGGCATTATCCTTCAGGCAGGCGCAATGCAAATGGTAGTGGGCGCTGTTGAAATGAACACCAACATCAAGGGCGCAGGCGATTTCTTCAAGAAAATGGTGGGCAGCAAGGTGACAAAGGAAAGTGCTGTAAAGCCGAGATATTTCGGTACGGGTCAGGTCATTCTCGAGCCTACATACAAGTATATTCTTCTTGAGGATCTTGCCAAGTGGAACGGAGCAATGACCATAGAGGACGGTCTTTTCCTTGCCTGTGACGATACCGTTCAGATGAAGGTCACCTCAAGATCAAGCTTCTCCTCTGCTGTGGCAGGCGGAGAGGGCCTTTTCAACAACACTCTGTTCGGACAGGGCATAGCTGTTCTCGAAAGCCCCGCTCCTGCAGAAGAGCTCCTCGTTTTCGATCTTACCAACGATACCCTCAAGATCGACGGCAACATGGCTATCGCATGGTCGAATACCCTCCAGTTCACTGTTGAAAGATCCTCAAAAACGCTCATAGGCTCCGCTGCCTCGGGTGAAGGTCTTGTAAATGTATACAGAGGCACAGGTAGAGTTCTTGTTGCTCCCGTGGCCTGATAAAAGCCCGTCGGCTTTATTATGGGGATAGTCCGCTCTGCTGCGGATCATCTCTTATGAAAGGTAGGAAAAAAATGGTCAAGGCAATAGTAGGCGCCAATTGGGGAGATGAAGGCAAGGGCAAGATCACTGATGTGCTTGCACAGAACTCCGATATGGTAATAAGATTTCAGGGCGGAAGCAACGCAGGCCACACTATCATCAACAATTACGGAAAGTTCGCCCTGCACCAGCTTCCCTCGGGTGTGTTCAACAACAGGATAATCAATATAATCGGCAATGGCGTTGCCCTCAGTGTGGAGAACCTTGTTTCTGAGATACAGAAGCTTATCGACGGCGGAGTACCCAAGCCGAATATCCTTGTGTCAGACAGGGCGCAGATAGTTATGCCCTATCATAAGCTTTTTGACTGCTACGAGGAGGAGAGACTCGGCGGAAAGAGCTTCGGCTCTACAAAGTCGGGTATAGCTCCCTTCTATTCGGATAAATTCTCTAAGATAGGCTTTCAGGTAAACGAGCTTTTCGATGACGAAGAGGGTCTGAGAGAAAAGCTTGAGCGTATTCTTGAGGTGAAGAATGCGATCGTTAAAAATGTGTACCATAAAGAGCCGATAGATGCAGACGAGATGTTCTCAAAGCTAATGGAGTACAGGGAGGCTCTTGCTCCCTATGCCGCAAATACCTTTGATATAGTTCATGATGCCGTTGCCTCAGGCAAGAACATTCTTCTTGAGGGTCAGCTCGGCTCTCTTAAGGATACCGATTTCGGTATCTATCCTATGGTCACCTCATCAAATACAATAGCGGGCTACGGCGCAGTCGGCGCAGGCGGTATCCCGCCCTATGAGATAAAGGATATAATCACAGTTGTCAAGGCATATTCAAGCTCTGTCGGCGCAGGTGAGTTCGTCAGCGAGATCTTCGGCGAGGAGGCTGAGGAGCTGAGAAAAAGAGGCGGCGACGGAGGCGAATACGGCGCTACAACAGGCAGACCGCGAAGAATGGGCTGGCTCGATCTTGTTGCCACCCGTTACGGCTGCAGGGTGCAGGGCGCAACTCAGGTGGCTTTTACCGTTCTTGACGCTCTCGGCTATCTTGATGAGATACCTGTATGCGTTGCTTATGAGCTTGACGGAGAAAGGATAGATTACTTCCCCTCCACTACAAAGCTTAAAAGAGCAAAGCCGATCCTTGAGGTCCTTCCCGGCTGGAAATGCGATATCAGAGGCATAAGAAAATATGAGGAGCTTCCCGAAAACTGCCGCAATTATATTGAATTTGCGGAAAAGGCAGTCGGGGTACCCTTTACAATGATATCAAACGGCCCCAAGCGTGAGGATATTATCTACAGATAAGTCTGGAGGAGTTATTATGTGTGGTATCGTAGGTTATATCGGATATGAACAGGCTGCACCATTCCTTCTCAGCGGGCTTGAAAGGCTTGAATACAGAGGCTATGATTCCGCAGGCATCTGTCTCAATGACGGCAGCGAGCTGATAGTAAAAAAGGCAAAGGGCAAGCTTGCCGAGCTTAAAAAGCTTACCGAAAACGGAACAAATATCCACGGAACAGTGGGAATAGGTCATACAAGGTGGGCGACCCATGGCGAGCCCTCAGATGTGAATGCTCATCCTCATCTGAGCGATTCTTGCCGCTTTGCTGTTGTTCACAACGGAATAATAGAAAACTATCTTCAGCTAAAGGATTATCTAATGTCAAAGGGGATAAGTTTCCGCTCAAAAACGGATACCGAGGTCATCGCTCAGCTCATCGAATATTACTATGAGGGCGATCTTGTGGACACTGTGATAAAGGTGCTTGCAAAGCTTGAAGGCTCCTATGCTCTCGGTGTTATCAGCAGGGACGCTCCCGATGAGATGATAGCTGTAAGAAAGGA
>ONFW01000147.1 GCA_900317215.1 uncultured Eubacteriales bacterium
AGCATGAGGCAGCAAAGGCGAAGCCTTTGGTCGAATCCCTCACTCTCCGCTGAAAACGCTCTGTCAGTAGACAGAGCAATTTTTTATTTACGCTGTACAATAGGGTGGGATTCGGACCCGAGAGGTTCCCCATCTCTTTTTATCGGTATTGCAAAGCTGAAATATCTGTGTTATAATAATTGCAAAAGCGGTCGATGATCAAGCTTCGTGCTGAGCTGAGACCCCGAAAACCGAATAATAAAGGTTTTTCTGACACAAAAGGAGGATCCTCCTGATGAGAAAGAGTGAACTGTGCATTGAGCAACAGACGCACTCTCTTCAGTGCGTCCTTTTTTGTTGTCAACGATATTTAAGGAGGAAACAAAAATGGAAGAAAAAGTATCTATCATAGGTATAATCGTTGAAAACGTAAACTCTACTGATAAGCTCAATGCTCTGCTGCATGAGTATGGTGATTATATCATAGGAAGAATGGGTATACCCTATCAGAAGAAGAAGGTCAATATTATCAGCATAGCTCTTGATGCACCCGTTGATGTCATCAATACGCTTTCGGGCAAAATAGGTCAGATAGACGGCATAAGCTCTAAGGTCGTCTGTTCAAGGGCATGACAATATGAAGACCCTTATCGACCGGCTTGAAAAGAATTCCGTCCTTTCTAAAGAGGACTATATCAGCATAATAAAGGGCTGTGATTCTGAGGAGGCTCAGTATCTTTTTAAAAAAGCCCGCAATGTAAGAGAAAAGTATTACGGGCATGATATCTATATCAGGGGGCTTATCGAGTTTACAAACTGCTGTAAAAACGATTGCCTTTACTGCGGGATCAGACACAGCGCAGGAAATGTGCAGCGCTACAGACTAACAAAGGATGAGATCCTCTCATGCTGCAGGGAAGGCTATGCGCTTGGATTCCGTACATTCGTTCTGCAGGGAGGAGAGGATCCGTTTTTTACGCAGGACAGAATGGTAGATATCATAAGCAGTATCAAGGCGCTTTTTCCCGACTGTGCTCTTACCCTTTCGGCAGGCGAAAAAAGCTATGAAGAGTATAAGGCGTATTATGATGCAGGCGCAGACCGTTATCTGCTCAGACACGAAACGGCAAATGATGAACACTACAGGAGACTTCATCCTGCGGAAATGTCACCAGAGAACAGAAAACGCTGTCTTTATGATCTGAAAAGGATAGGCTTTCAGACGGGCTGCGGGATGATGATAGGTTCGCCGTATCAGACAGCGGAAACGCTTGCGGAGGATCTTTTATTTATTAAGGAGCTTGAGCCTCAAATGGTAGGGATAGGACCGTTCATTCCTGCAAAAGGGACCCCTTTTGAGGATAAAAAGGGAGGCGGACTTGGTCTTACCCTTCTGATGCTTGCACTCACAAGACTTACCTTGCCGGACGTGCTGCTTCCTGCAACTACTGCTCTCGGAACCATTCATAAAACGGGCAGGGAGCTGGGAATACTGGCGGGGGCAAATGTAGTAATGCCGAACCTCTCTCCTTTGGCGGTCAGAGAAAAGTACAGGCTCTATGACAATAAGCTCTGTACGGGAGATGAAGCGGCGGAAAGCCTTGAACGGCTGAAAAGGAGGCTTCTTCTTACGGGTTACGAGATCGTTACCTCAAGAGGCGACCATATTACCAACTCAGAGAAAAAATCGTTAAACAACGGAGGAAAAAGAAATGAAATATGATCCGAGATCCCTCAAGGCTGAGGAATTTATCAATCATGAAGAGATCCTTGAAACTCTTGAATACGCTGAGCAGAACAAGCATAACCGTGAGCTGATAGAAGAAATACTTGAAAAGGCAGCTCCGAAAAAGACGGGCAGGGGAGTCGAGTGTGCGGGACTTTCTCACAGAGAGGCAAGTGTTCTTCTTGCTTGTGATATTCCCGAGCTTACGGAAAAGATGTATTCTCTTGCGAGAAGTATAAAGGAAGCATTCTACGGCAACAGGATAGTTATGTTCGCTCCGCTCTATCTTTCAAACTACTGTGTCAATAAGTGTGTGTACTGTCCTTATCATTATCAGAACAAGGAGATACCGAGAAAGAAGCTGACTCAGGAGGAGGTAAAGCAGGAGGTCATTGCTCTGCAGGATATGGGACATAAGCGGCTGGCAATAGAGAGCGGTGAGGATCCCATAAACAATCCGATAGAGTATATTCTTGAATGTATAAAGACGATCTACAGTGTTCAGCATAAGAACGGAGCTATCAGAAGAGTAAACGTGAACATCGCTGCTACTACGGTTGAAAACTACAGAAAGCTGAAGGAGGCCGGCATCGGCACCTATATTCTTTTTCAGGAGACGTATCATAAGGAAAGCTATGAAAAGCTTCATCCCGCAGGCCCAAAGCATAATTATGCGTATCACACAGAGGCAATGGACAGAGCTATGGAGGGCGGAATAGACGATGTGGGCCTTGGAGTCCTTTTCGGACTGGAGCTTTATAAATATGAATTTGCAGGGATACTTATGCATGCAGAGCACCTTGTGGCTGTTCACGGCGTAGGACCGCATACGATAAGTGTTCCGAGAATTAAACGCGCCGCAGATATCGATCCTTCTGTATTTGACAACGGCATTGATGACGATACCTTTGCAAAGATAATTGCCTGCATAAGAATTGCTGTTCCGTATACGGGTATGATAATTTCCACTCGTGAGAGCGAGCAGTGCAGAGAAAAGGTCATGGGACTGGGTATTTCACAGATCTCAGGAGGCTCACGCACATCAGTAGGAGGATATGCGGGTTATTCTTCAGACGAAAGACCCCATGATACCGAGCAGTTTGACGTGTCGGATCAGCGCTCGCTTGATGAAGTGGTACGCTGGCTCATGGAGAAGGGATATATTCCGTCCTTCTGCACCGCCTGCTACCGTGAGGGCAGAACAGGCGACCGATTTATGGCGTTGTGCAAGGTCGGTCAGATACAGAACTGCTGTCATCCGAATGCTCTGATGACGCTGCAGGAATTTCTCACAGACTATGCTTCGCCAGAGACAAAGAAGATAGGCGAAGAGCTTATCGCCCGTGAGATACTCAACGTACCCGATGAGAAGCGTCGTGAAAAGGCTATGAATTATCTTGAAGAAATAAAGACCGTAGGCAAGCGGGATTTCCGTTTCTGAATGAATGAGCTGAATAGTCCGGATAATGGATACAGGAGTGTGAGATGAGTGAGTCTGAATAATACACCGTCCGCAGACAGGATACACATTTCCTTCTTTGGCAGAAGAAACGCAGGAAAATCAAGCGTTGTGAATGCTGTTACAGGGCAGCAGCTTGCTATCGTTTCGGATGTACTCGGTACGACAACGGATCCTGTTTTAAAGGCAATGGAGCTATTGCCTCTCGGACCCGTTGTGATTATCGACACTCCCGGAATAGACGATGAAGGAGAGCTCGGAGCTCTGAGGGTAAAGAAAAGCTATCAGATGCTCAACAAAACGGATATAGCCGTGTTAGTTGCAGATGCTACGATCGGTATGACCAAGGAGGACGAGGCTCTGCTTGAGCGTATCAGGCAGAAGGGTATTCCTTGTGTTATCGTTTATAACAAATCCGATCTTGCTGAAGTAAAAGCGGTTTCCGAGAATGAGATATGTGTGAGTGCAAAGACGGGGGAGAACATATATCAGCTAAAGGAGCTTATAGCAGCTCAGGCAAAAAACAGCGATAATAAAAAGCATATCGTATCTGATATGCTTGAGCCGGGTGATATCGTGGTGCTGGTCGTTCCGATAGACAGCTCTGCACCCAAGGGAAGGCTGATACTTCCGCAGCAGCAGACCGTCAGGGATATAATAGATCATCATTCTGTATGTGTTGTCACCCAACCCTCAGAGCTTGCCATGACGCTTTCGTCACTTGCGAAAAAGCCGAGGCTGGTGATAACCGACAGTCAGGCTTTTGCTCAGGTGAGCAGGATAGTTCCGGAGGATATAACGCTCACGTCCTTTTCTATCCTTTTTGCAAATTATAAAGGGAATCTGAGGCTTGCGGTATCGGGCGTCAGGGCGCTGAGCACACTGGAGGACGGAGACACAGTTCTTATGGCTGAGGGCTGCACGCATCACCGTCAGTGCGATGATATCGGCACGGTAAAAATACCCCGCCTGATAAAGAGCTTTACAGGCAGGGATATAAGCTTCGTATGGAATTCAGGGACAGAGTTTGCTGAGGACCTGAAAAAATATAAGCTGATAATTCATTGCGGCGGCTGTATGCTCAATGAACGTGAAATGAAGTTCCGTCTGAAATGTGCAGAGGACGAGGGTGTTCCGATAACGAATTACGGAACCGCCATTGCCTATATGAACGGTATATTGAAAAGGAGCCTTGAACCCTTCCCTGATATACAGGGACTTATTTGAAATGACATATACTATATAAAAAAGGACTGCAGGAGCAGTCCTTTTTCGTTTTGTTGAGAGCGCTTGTTAAAAAAACAAAACCACAGATATAAAATCTGTGGCTTTTGTTATACTCACACCAAATTCACACCAATAGGGCAAATCAAGTGTATAATTTTATAGAAAAATATAGTAAATAAGCAGATTTCTGAATATCGCTCATTATCTCTTTGAGAACTGGGGAGCACGGCGGGCTGCTTTGAGACCGTACTTCTTTCTTTCCTTCATACGAGGATCTCTTGTGAGGAAACCGGCCTTCTTGAGTCTGGGACGGAGACCTTCGCTGTCATACTGCAGGAGAGCGCGGGAAATACCATGACGGATAGCGCCTGCCTGACCTGTTACACCGCCGCCGGAAACATTGCAGACAACGTCAAAGTTAGCCTCGTTGCCTGTAAGGGCGAGGGGCTGACGAACGATGAGCTTGAGTGTTTCAAGACCAAAATAGTCGTCGATATCTCTGTTGTTGATGATAACCTTACCTGTACCCTTATAAAGTCTTACTCTGGCAACTGAGCTTTTTCTTCTGCCTGTGCCGTAGAAAAAGGGCGTTTTGTTATATGATACCATAATTGATTGCCTCCTCCCTTATTATTCAAGAACTATAGGCTGCTGAGCTGCATGCTTATGCTCGCTGCCCTGATATACGTGAAGTCTTGTCAAAGCCTTGCGTCCGAGAGTGTTGTCGGGGATCATACCCTTTACAGCAAGCTCAAGAGCAAGCTCCGGCTTCTTTTCCATGAGCTCGTCATATCTGACAGACTTCATGTGACCGATGTAGCCTGTGTGATGATAATAGAACTTCTGCTCAGCCTTCTTGCCTGTGAGAACTGCCTTTTCAGCGTTGATAACGATAACAAAATCGCCGCAGTCGACATGAGGCGTAAAGGTGGGCTTATTTTTGCCGCGAAGAAGATCCGCTACCTGTACTGCGATCTTGCCGAGGGGCTTGCCTGCGGCATTTACTACATACCACTTGCGTTCAACTTCGCTCGGTTTTGCCATATAAGTTGACATTGTAATATCCTCCCTGATTTCCGTATTATGTCTATTCAAAAAGCCTGCCGCAACGGCACGCTTCAAGTCACGATATAGATAATATCACAGTTTATAAGGCAAGTCAAGAGCTTTTTTGAAATTTTTAATTTAGCCTTGAACAAACTCTATAAATCTTTATTATACGGCTATATACTCTCGTATACTCGTCTTTGATTTTTGTTTTTCATGAAGGCAACGTCTGAAAATATAATATGCTTCATACAAAAAGGCTTGTAACGGGCTTGCATTGGCCTTTATCAGATAAGGATAACGGCATATGCTCAGGATAAGAGTTTTTGTTTTTATAGCTGAAACGCTCGTCGACAAGCGCTTGGTCGGTTCTCCTTCTTTCGGGCTGTAATTTTGACGTCTGAATGACCGGCGCTTTCAGAATTGCGCAGAACGCACGACAGAAAAAAACAGACTGCCGCATTCACGCCAGTCTGTCGTTTTCTTATTTTTTAGCCTTATAAAGCATTTCCTTCAATCCGGAATAATCTCTGTCGGAATGACGCCTCTGTGCCATTTCGCAAAGCCTGAGAGAGGCTGAAATATAGGTGTCTTTGCCGGAGCCTTCCGGAATACAGTCTAAATGTCTGCGGACGGTCCCGATATCATTCCTTTCGATCGGACCTGTCAGAGCCGAGGTTGGGTCTGTATCGAAAATGCTTCGCAGATTGCTCTCTGCAAGAGGCCTGAGCGCTGCAAGAGCCTCGGCATCGGAAAAGCCGCAGGAACGCATTAGCGACAGACTCTCATCCGCAAGGGCGCAGACCAGGTTGCTTATCACAGAGCAGGCAGCGTGGTATCTTGACTTTACGCTGCTGTCTATAACTCTGGCCGGATTGCCAAGAGCAGTTAGAATATCTCTCCAGAGCTGCGTTCCCTCGGGGTCGCCCTCTATACAGAAATATGCTCCGCCAAGCTCCTTGTATGCTGCATATTTGCTGCTTACAGGGAAAAGAGGATGTACTGAGCAGCGCAGAGCGCCGTGATTTTTTGCGTCCGGAAATACTTCCTCGGCACTCATTGCGCCGCTGCAATGACAAAGCAGCTTTCCGTTGAGATCTTCAGAGGCAAGCTCATTATATACTCCGTTAAGTTCCTTGTCAGGAACGGATAGCACGAGAATATCGCTATGCATGCACAACTCCCCGGGGGTGTTGAAGGGTGTGCTGCCGGTGAATTCCGCAGCCTCCATTGCCGACGACAGGCTCCTGCTGTAATATCCCGAAAGCTCAACGCCGTTAACGGAAAGATATTTTCCCAGGGAAAAGCCGACCTTTCCCGCGCCTATAAATCCGGTTTTCATTTTATCTCACCGTGCTTTTCAAATTCCGCACAGCTTTTAATTCTGTTGCTTTCGTCTACAAATACGACCTTAGGACGGTGTTCCTTTATCTCCTCCGGTGTCATTGAGGCGTATGACATTATTATGACGATGTCGCCCTTCTGTCCCGAGCGTGCCGCAGCTCCGTTAAGACAAATGACTCCGCTGCCTGCCTCGCCTGCAATGACGTATGTCTCAATACGGCTGCCGTTGTTTACGTTCACGATATGTACGTGCTCATATTCATAAAGCCCTGCGGCTTCCATTAGATCGCTGTCTATTGTAACGCTGCCCACGTAATTTAAGTCTGCCTGTGTCACCACTGCACGGTGCAGCTTGCTTTTTAGCATTGATATCTGCATTTTCCTTCCTCCTGTCAATACTCCGTTTCTGAAAAACCGTCAGAGATCCTCGGTGAAGAAATTGTCTATAAGCCTTGTCTTTCCTATATATACAGCCATTGCCGCAAGTGCAGGGCGGTCAAGCGTGTCTATCTGCTGCATGGTTGCACAGTCGACGATCTTGACATAATCTATCCTTGCAAGCGGCTCCTTTTCAATAAATTCCTTCATTTTTGCAATAATGGCGGAGCAGCTTTTTTCTCCGCCCCTTATCAAATCTGCTCCGAGAGCAAGAGCCTTTGAAAGTACGAGCGCCGCTTTTCTTTCGTCAGCATTGAGATAGGTGTTCCTTGAGCTTTTTGCAAGACCGTCATCCTCACGGATAATGGGACAGCCCACGATCGTGAGATCCATGTTAAGGTCATCGACCATATGACGGACAACTGCAAGCTGCTGAGCGTCCTTCTTGCCGAAATATGCTCTGTCGGGCTTTACTATATTGAACAGCTTAGTGACCACAGTGCATACTCCTCTGAAATGAACGGGTCTGCTCAGACCGCAGAGCTCCTGTGTGAGTACGGACATATCCACGAAGGACGAGAAGCCCTCATGATACATTTCCTCCGGTTCCGGATTAAAGATCAGATCTGCGCCGCATTCTCCGGCGAGGAGAGAATCCCTGTTTATATCTCTCGGATAGCTCTCAAGATCCTCCGCAGGGCCGAACTGCATCGGATTTACAAAAACAGACACTACGGTCTTGTCGTTATCCCTGACAGAAGCCTTGATAAGACTTGCATGTCCCTCATGAAGATAACCCATAGTAGGCACAAGACCTACGCTCATACCGGTTTTTCTCCATTCTGCGACCTGAGCGCGCACCTCGGCAACAGTTTTTACTATCTTCATTGTATTACTCCTTCTTCCTTAAGCTCCTTTATTACTTCCTCGCTGACCGAATAAGTGTATTCCTCCGACGGGAACGCTCCCGACCTTGTTTCGTTTATAAAATCGTTTATTCCCTGCTTCATCAAGGCTCCGACATCTGCAAAGCGTTTTACGAATTTAGGCGCCTTGCCATTTGTCAGTCCGAGCATATCCTGATATACAAGCACCTGACCGTCACAAGCGCTGCCTGCGCCTATGCCGATCGTAGGGATATCAAGTTTTTCTGTTATTATTTCTGCAAGCCTTGCGGGTATACCCTCAAGCACAACTGCACAGGCGCCCGCCTCCTGAATGAGCATTGCGTCCCTGATGATACTTGCAGCCTTGCTGAGGTTTTTGCCCTGAACCTTAAAGCCGCCGAAGACGTTTACGGACTGCGGTGTAAGGCCCAGATGTGCTACTACCGGAACTGACGCTTTTACTATAGCTCTGATCTGTTCGCATACCTCTGCGCCGCCCTCAAGCTTTACGGCATTTGCACCGCCCTCCTTGACAAGCCTGCCTGCATTGATAACAGCCTGTTCAACGCTCGCCTGGTAGGACATAAAGGGCATATCTGCAACAATGAATGCATTTTTTGCGCCTCTTGAAACTGCTGAGGTATGGTGGATCATATCCTCCATTGTAACGGGCAGAGTATTCTCATAGCCGAGCATGACCATTCCGAGAGAATCTCCAACGAGTATACAGTTTACTCCGCATTCGTCAATTATTGCTGCTGTTGTGTAATCGTAAGCGGTAAGCATCGTGATCTTGTCTCCGTCTTGTTTCTGCTGTAATAGGGTCAGAACAGTGTTTTTCATAGATGATACCTCCATTTACATGATTTGTGTTGCCTTTTCCTGCTTTTGGAATAAGACACATCTATACTATACCACATATTCTGCCGCAAATCAACCCGACCAAACTGCAGCTGCAGGAGTATCTTCGCTGGATTTGCGTTCTCGCTCTCTTCATAGGCGTGTATTACTTCTCTGCAAAAGTCACGACAGAGAAAACACAGCCGCAGCAGACGAGAGATAGTGAGTTGCGTTAAAAGTCGATTCTGTCCGAACAAGAGAACGGTAGTTTTCGCTCTCTTTGTAAAAAAATAACCGAAGGCAAGCTTATCGTCTTACCTTCGGCTAAAAAGAAGTTTATTGACAAATGAAAGTATCAACAAGCAGATAAACCTCTTTGTATTTTCAAGTCCGAGTGACAGGAGTCGAACCTGCGGCCTCTTGAACCCCATTCAAGCGCGCTACCAATCTGCGCTACACCCGGA
>ONFW01000028.1 GCA_900317215.1 uncultured Eubacteriales bacterium
ATACCCGAAGAGGGTAAGTGGGTAAACGCAAAGCAGATCAGCGATATTTCGGGTTTTACACACGGTATCGGCTGGTGTGCTCCTCAGCAGGGCGCTTGTAAGCTCTCTCTGAATGTAAAGAACGGCGTTATCGAGGAGGCTCTTGTTGAGACTATCGGCTGTTCGGGCATGACTCATTCTGCAGCTATGGCTGCAGAGATACTCCAGGGAAAGACTATCCTTGAGGCTCTTAATACAGACCTTGTCTGTGACGCTATCAACACCGCAATGCGTGAGCTCTTCCTCCAGATAGTATACGGAAGAACACAGAGCGCTTTCTCTGATGACGGTCTTGCTATCGGCGCAGGTCTTGAGGATCTCGGCAAGGGTCTGAGATCTCAGGTCGGCACAATGTATGCCACCAAGGAAAAGGGCGTTCGCTATCTTGAAATGGCAGAGGGTTATGTAACAGGCATTGCTCTTGACGAAAACAATGAGGTCATCGGCTATCAGTTTGTAAGTCTCGGAAAGATGACTGATTTCATCAAAAAGGGAGACAGCCCGACTGATGCATGGGAAAAAGCCAAGGGTCAGTACGGTCGTGTTGCAGATGCAGTTAAAATAATCGATCCGAGAAAGGAGTAATAAAATGGCTCTGTTTGAATCATATGAAAGAAGAATAGATCAGATCAACGCCGTACTTGCACAGTATGGTATCTCATCTATTGAGGAAGCTGAAAAAATCACAAAGGACGCAGGTCTCAATGTATACGATCAGGTCAAGAAGATACAGCCTATCTGCTTTGAGAACGCTTGCTGGGCTTATACAGTAGGCGCAGCTATCGCTATAAAGAAGAACTGCCGCAGGGCTGCCGATGCTGCTGCTGCTATCGGTGAGGGTCTGCAGGCTTTCTGTATCCCCGGCTCGGTTGCAGACCACAGAAAGGTCGGTCTTGGTCACGGCAATCTCGGAAAGATGCTCCTGGAGGAAGAGACAGAGTGCTTCTGCTTCCTCGCAGGTCATGAGTCATTTGCTGCTGCTGAGGGCGCTATCGGTATTGCTGAAAAGGCAAACAAGGTCCGTCAGAAGCCCCTCAGAGTTATCCTCAACGGTCTCGGCAAGGACGCTGCTCAGATCATCTCCAGAATAAACGGCTTTACTTTTGTAGAGACAAAGTACGATTATAAGACCGCTGAGCTCAAGGTCGTATATGAAAAGCCCTTCTCCTCAGGTCTTAGAGCTACAGTAAAGTGCTACGGTGCAGACGACGTTCAGGAAGGCGTTGCTATAATGCACATGGAGAATGTTGGCGTTTCCATTACCGGCAACTCCACCAACCCCACAAGATTCCAGCATCCTGTTGCTGCTACCTATAAGAAGGAATGCATTGAGCAGGGCAAGAAGTATTTCTCGGTCGCTTCCGGCGGCGGCACAGGCAGAACACTGCATCCCGACAATATGGCTGCAGGTCCTGCTTCCTACGGCATGACTGATACCATGGGCCGTATGCACTCTGACGCTCAGTTTGCAGGCTCCAGCTCAGTTCCTGCACACGTTGAGATGATGGGTCTTATCGGCATGGGCAACAACCCGATGGTCGGCGCAACTGTTGCTGTTGCGGTTCTTATTGAAGAGGCTGCCAAGGAAGGCAAGTTCTGATAAAAAATCCGAATAATAATAAAAACACGGAGCTGTCGTTCACATGCGGCAGTCCCGTGTTGTTTTTTTGCTTTGTGTTGCTCAGATAAGCTCCATTACTTCAACGCTTCTTGAAACAAGGCCTTCCATTTCCTCGGCGGTGAGCTTTCTCTGGCTCATGAGGGCAAGGTCAAAGATATGACGGCAGATAAGCTCTCTTTTATCCTTGTCAAGCTCCTTAAGTTTTTTGACGATGCTGTTTGCCGAATTAACGATGAGCGTTTCCGAAACATGCTTGACCTCTCCGAACATATTACCGTATATCTTGCTGATGTCGCTCATGCGGCGCTCATATTCGTTGATAGTGAGGATAGCGGGGGTGTTCTCGGTCTTGAGGTTTTCGGTCTTTATCTCAAGCTGCTCTCTGTTAAGAGCCTCCTTGAAGAAGCCGACAAGCTCCTCGTCGTTTTCCTTTTTATCCTCGGACTTGAGAGCCTCGCCTACCTCGGAGTCTATTCTTACAAATTTGGTCCCGCTTTCCATGTATTCAAGGAAGGTCACGAAATGGGCGTCAATATTGTGCTCAAGGATAACCGCATCAAGTCCGTTGTCCTTGAAGAGCCTGATATACTGTCCCTGAACATCGGTGTTAGATACATAATAGACCTTGTCATTCTGCTTTGGCAGCTCCGAAAAAGTCTTATACTCGCCGTTTATGCTCTTGAACAGGAGGATATCCTTGACTCTCTCATAGAATTTCTCGTCCTTTATGCAGCCGAACTTGATAAACGGGGAGATGTCGTCCCAATAGCTCTCATAGGACTTGCGCTCATTCTTGAATACGGAGGTGAGCTTGTCTGCGACCTTTTTGGTGATATGCTTTGATATCTTTGCAACCTCACCGTCATTCTGCAGGAAGGAACGTGAGACATTGAGCGGAAGATCAGGACAATCAATAACACCCTTAAGCAGCATCAGGAATTCAGGAACGACCTCCTTGATGTTGTCTGCTATATAGACCTGATTTGCAAAAAGCTTGATCTCGCCGGGCATTACCTGCAGTTTGTCTGTCTGCTTCGGGAAGTAGAGTATGCCCTTCAGTCTGAACGGATAATCCACATTGAGATGTATCCAGAACAGAGGGAGGTTCATGTCCGTAAAGGTCTCACGGTAGAAGTCCTCATATTCCTCTGTCGTGCAGTCCTTCGGAGCCTTGAGCCACAGGGGAGAGATGTTGTTGACAGGCTTTTCCTCAGGCTTTGCTTCTTCATTGCCCTCGGCCTTGCTGTTCTCCTCCTTCTTTTCTCCGACAGAAGAGAAAAAGATCTCAAAGGGCATGAAATGGCAGTATTTACCGAGTATCTCTCTGAGCTTGAAATCCATGAGAAACTCTTTTCCGTCCTCTGATATATGCATGATGATGCTCGTACCGCGCTCTGTTCTTGTACCCTCGGATATCTCGTAAGTATGGCTTCCGTTGCTCTCCCAATGAACGGGCTTTGCGTCCTTTCTGTATGAAAGAGTTTCTATCTCAACATTCTCGGAAACCATATATGCCGAGTAGAATCCGAGACCGAAATGTCCGATTATTCCTGCGTCAGCATCGGTCTGATCCTTGTATTTCTCAAGAAACTCCTGAGCGCCCGAAAAGGCTATCTGAGCGATATACTTTTCTACCTCCTCCTCGGTCATTCCGATACCATTGTCTGAGACGGTTATGGTTTTTGCGTTTTTGTCAAGCACTACGTCGATCCTCGGCTTTACGCCGTCGTCCTCAGCTTCTCCTATAAGACAAAGACTCTGATATTTCTTCACGGCGTCGCAGGAATTGGCAACGATCTCCCTGATGAATATGTCCTTGTCCGAATAGAGCCACTTTTTGATTATCGGAAACAGATTTTCCGAATCGACCTTGATCTGACCTTCTCTTTTCATTTTTTCTTACCTCCGTATATTAATAATTCTGAAAGCTCCCTGCATATTGCCGGGAGCCTTCTATTATGATAAGGCGATTTATTCATTACCAGACTGAGACATGTTTCTTTCAAGCCACTGCTGGTATGTCATAAGCACTTTTCTCGGTTTTGCTCCCTCATGGGGACCCACTATACCCATTTGCTCCATTTCATCAATAAGTCTGCCCGCTCTTGCATAACCGAGGCGAAGTCTCCTCTGAAGCAGCGAGGTTGAGGCTTGTCCGGCTTCAACAACGCACTGTATAGCCTGCTCCATCATCGGGTCAAGCTCACCTTCATTGCCCTCAGACTGCTTTCCGCCGTTTTCGGCTGCTGCATTCTTTTCGATCTCGTCGATCACGTCCTTGTCATATTCTACTGTCTTGTTTTTCTTTATGAACTCTATTATCCGCTCTATTTCATCGTCATCTACATAGCAGCCCTGAACTCTGAGGGGCTTTGCAGTGCCGATAGGGGAGTAGAGCATATCGCCCCGCCCGAGAAGCTTTTCAGCGCCCGAGGTATCGAGAATAGTCCTTGAATCTATCTGGGACTTTACGGCAAAGGCTATTCTGCTGGGAACATTAGCCTTGATAAGTCCTGTGATAACGTCTACCGAGGGTCTTTGTGTTGCTATGACAAGATGCATTCCCGCTGCACGAGCCATCTGGGCAAGACGGCAGATAGATTCCTCTACCTCGTTTGGCGCCGCCATCATCAGGTCGGCAAGCTCGTCAATAACTATAACGATGTTGCACATCTTTTCAAGCTTCTGCATTTTCGGTCTTTCTCCGGAGTTTTTAAGCTCAGCCTGAGCCTGTGCAAGCATTTCGTCCTCTTCAAAGGTCCTTTCGCTGTCGTCGGTATAGGGCTCCGCTGCTTCGGCGTTCTGTTTGTCTACAAGCCTGTTGTAGCCGTGCATATCCCTTACGTTGTATTCCGCAAAGGTCTTGTAGCGCTCAAGCATTTCGTTGACAGCCCAGTTCAGCGCGCCCGCAGCCTTGCGCGGGTCGGTAACAACAGGAACAAGAAGATGAGGGATCCCGTTGTATACTCCAAGCTCAACTACCTTCGGGTCGATAAGGATCAGCTTGACCTCATCGGGCGAGGATTTATACAGAAGGCTGACAAGCATGGAATTGATGCAAACCGATTTACCCGAGCCTGTAGAGCCTGCAATGAGCAGATGAGGCATTTTTGCAAGATCGGCAAGCATTATCCTGCCCGTGATATCCTTTCCGAGAGCGACAGTCAGCTTGCTCTTTGCGTTCTGGAAATCTGCCGACTCAACAAGACCTCTCATTTTTACAACGGTCACTTTCTTGTTCGGGACCTCGATGCCGACGGCGTTTTTCCCGGGGATAGGCGCTTCAATACGCACTCCGGTAGCTGCAAGATTCATGGCGATATCGTCCGCAAGGTTTGTGATCTTGCTTATCTTGACGCCGGAAGCAGGTTGCAGCTCATATCTTGTTACAGAAGGACCTCTGCAGATATTGATTATGGTAGTTGATACGCCAAAGCTTTTCAAGGTGTCAACAAGCTTTGAGGCGCTCTGATTCAGCTCATAGGAAACATTTTTTTCCGTTTCATAGGTCTGAGCCTCAAGCAGAGTAAAGGGCGGTTTGAGATAGCTCTCGGAAGACGAGGATATCCTTCCGAACTCGTGAAGCTCCGCAGGCTTTGATTCCTGCGCGGCAGCAGAAGTAACCTTGGGCTGGGCGGACGCATGCTGAACAGGCTTCGGCTGACTGTTCTTTGCGGCAGGCTGTGAAAAAACAGTGCTTATAGCATCGTCATATCTTGTATTCGCCGCAGAGGTATTTTTGTTGTCGTTTTTAACAAGCTCTCCTATATCCATTGAGCTGTCAGAAAGGATATCGTCAAAGCCGTTCTCTGTATTGACGGCTTCCGGAGCATCTGCAGGCATTTTCTTTTTCTTTGAAAAATTATCCTGCGGCTCGGGAGCGCTCTCGGGACGGCTTGCCTGAGAAGTATTTTTTTTCGATGAGCTCTCAGGCTCGTAGATCGGGGTCTTGTTGATCCTCCTGAACTCGTCCTCCTCAGCCTTTCGCTTGACCTGCTGCAGCTTTTTTTCAACGCCCTTGTTTATGCGTTCCTCGTGCGCCTTTTGACGGCTCTCGTTTTTTATCCTGTTTTCCTCATCACGCACCCGGCTCTTTATCTCACGGTGCTCGCTTATCCGTTCGCTTACCGGTTCCTTTATCCTGTCGAACATATTAATGAAAAGGGCTTCAAAGGACATATACAGGAAGAAGGCGAGGATCAGAATAGCAACAAAGCCTCCTGCCACTGCACCGAGAAGCTTTGACAGCGGTATCCCGAGCAGAGCGCCGAGTAGTCCTGTTCCGTTGCGGAGAATCCCGTCATTGCCTGCGTTGCCAAGCTCGGAAAAATAATTGCCCAGCTCCATTCCGGGTGAACTGAAGCAGTATATCACCGTGGAGAGCATAGCTACTGTTCCTGAGAAAAAGAACACCTTCAGCGGGAAACGGTAGGTCGATCTGTTCCTGAACATCTGATAGCAGCAATAAAGAAGTATCAAGGGTACCATAAAGCCGAGTATCCCGAATATGTATCTGTACCCGTTGTGAAGCCCTCTCCAGAGGTTCTCTCCCGGCATAAAGTATATTAGTGTAAACAGTATTGACAGGCATAACAGAATGATACCTGTTATCCGTCTTTTTCTGATAATGTAAAGGTCCGCCTGTTTCTTTGCGGATGCTTTTGCGGCAGAGGAGCTTTTTCCTGCAGGACGTGCTTTTGCCGAGCCTGCGCTTTTTTTCTTTGCTGCACCGGTTGAGGAGCGTTTTTTTGCTCTGCCCGACGATCTGTTTTCAGCCATTTTGGTTTCACCTCGAGATATTTACGGTCGGACAAGCCCCCTGCATGAGGGGGCTTATCCTTTAGCAATGTTCTGTAATTTAAAATGTCAGCGCCTGCTGAGTAAACAGGTTTGTTCCTGATGATAGCTCAATAATGCTTATAAGAAGAATGATGAGCCCGACAGCAGCGGTATAAAGAATAAAAATGTACATCCGGCTTGTTTTAAGGAGCCATTTGAAAAGCTTGATAGCCAAAAAGCCGACTACGGCCGAGAATATCATTCCTACAAGCACATAGAAGAAATTAATGTCCTTGGTGACGTTATCTGAGGAAAACAGAACGTCCTTTAATTCCAGCAGAGCAGCGGCAAGAATTGCCGGCGTTCCGAGAAGAAACGAATAGTCAAACGCTGTGTTTTTGTTTATCCCTCTTAGCTGGCTGGCTGCAAGAGTAGAGCCTGAGCGTGACAGACCCGGCAATACTGCGGCAGCGCACTGAGTAAAGCCGACTATGACCGCATCAGAGGGTCTGTATCTTCTTCTGAGCCTTCTCATTTTTTTTCCGTTGACAAGAACAACAGGAGGCTTCTTTTTTCCGCTGAAGAAAAGCAGCATGCTTGTTGCGAGGAGCGAAAGTCCTACAATAAAGAAATAGCCGTCGAGCGAGAATTTATCCGCAAGATCCTTGATCTTCATTCCTGTTCCCGGAATGGGCAAAAACAGAGCAAAGAGGGGAAGAAGACCCACCACTATCATCAGGGCGAGATTTTCCTCACCTGATAATTCACTGTATTTGAATTGTCTCTTTATGACCTTTTTTATAACGCTGATAAGGGAAGAAAAGAGCTTGATGATAAGCTTGATATAAACAGCCGTTACGGCGGCAAGCGTGCCGATATGAAGCATAACACCGAAGAAAAGATTATTCTCGGTTATGCCCGATATATGCTGATATATAGCCAGATGTCCGCTGCTTGAAACAGGAAGGAATTCAGTCAGCCCCTGAATCACACCCTGAAAGATAGCGTCAAATAGATTCATATATGTACCCCCGATCTTGTTGCGGCAGAGCCTGTCTGCCGTATTATCATTTCCTTTTTCCTTTTGCAGAGCGGCTTTTGCCGATCATTTTATATAAAGCCGTAACAGCGTCGTTCAGGCTGCCGATGCCGTTTATCAGCCCTTCCTTTACGGCAGCCTCGCCGTCAAGTATGGTGCCTATATCCATAATAAGCTCATCGGTATTTGAGGCCAGCTTATTATATCTGTCTGAGGTTATTTTTGAATGAGCGGTAACAAAATCCGTTATTCTCCGCTGCATTCTCTGAAAGTATTCAAAAGCCTGCGGAACTCCCAGCATCAGTCCGTTCATTCTTACGGGGTGGATCGTCATTGTTGCCGAGCGTGCTATAAAGGATCTTTTAGCGGCAACCGCAATAGGTACCCCGATAGAATGTCCTCCTCCGAGAACCAGCGAAACCACAGGCTTTTTCATTCCCGCCATTAGCTCTGCTATGGCGAGCCCTGCCTCAACATCACCGCCGACGGTATTCAGAATGACTAAAAGACCGTCTATCTCTGAACTTTGTTCTGCGGCAATGAGCTGAGGTATGATATGCTCATATTTTGTGGTCTTGTTTCTGGGGGAGAGAATAAAGTGTCCTTCGATCTGACCTATGATCGTCATGCACTGAATTACAAACTCTCCGTTGTCGGAGATGATAGAGCCTGTTTCTATCACTCTTTCAGCCTGCTGCCCCGGGAGTAGCTGTTCCTCGCGGCTGGCGGTGTTTTCCTCCTCCGGACTGCAGGGAATAGTCTCTTTTTCCGTCAGTATCCTGCCCATGCTTATTCCTCCGTAACAAACTGTATCAATAATATCATTTGCGCTCAGGAGGAAATAATACATATTATATTATATTGCTGCTTTTCAGGATTATTACAGTCTGAGTTTTTTACGGATCACACTGCACACCTTTGCGACAGGGATCGTCAGAAGCCCCCAGAGCAGACTGTACAAGGGGCATATCTGACCGCAGAAATTAAAGCGGCGGTCAGAATAATCCCAGACATTAAGCTTGAGACAATGATTGAACAGAAAGCCGGATATGAATTCAAAGAATGTTATTACTGCGCTGCCGATACAGCACCTCAGCGTCATCGAGCAGGATACGGTTTTTATCATTATCCTGTACAAGGCTGCAAAGCAGGTGCCTCCGGTAATAATCATTGACCAATGCGTATGACCTCTCCAGAGTACCTCAATGGCGCCGTAGGCAGAACCGCCGATAGCAAACAGAACAGCAAAGCAGTTAAGTCTTTTTTTCATGCAAACTCACCCTGAGGTTAGTGTTTGCAAAAATGCTGATTTTAAACAAGCAGCAGGGGGCACCGTCAAAATGTGCCAAAAGCTGCTTGCGCCTGTGTATGTTATAATTCTTTTCTTTTATATTTGATGACACCTATTATCATGACGAGTATTACCGCAGTGCAGGCTAATGCAAATATAATGTAAACGACAGTTTCGCTGTAGGGAGCGCTTCTCATTTCCATAAGGCTGCTCTCACGTTCCTTTTCAGCCATTACTGAATCAATAAGGTCTGCGGTGAGCCTTGCGATCATCTGGTGTCCCTTTTTGTTAGGATGTATGTCGAATGAGCTGATATTTGTCAGCTCCATAGCCCTGCCTTTAAACTCTGTCAAAAGATCTATCGCATTTGCAGAGTAGCCGTATTCGCTGCTGTTGCAAACAGCGATGAGCCTGTCACGATAGTCATTGAGAAGCTCTCTTGCCGTATCGAGCAGGGGATTGCCCGTTATTATCTCGGTGGGATCATAGGGGACAAGAAAAAAGATCTCTGCGCTGCTTCCGGTCTCTCTGATATATGAGATCATGTCCTTGATGTTGCTTTCAGCCTTCAATACCGCATCGGTATAGGTCCTCTTGTTGTTATCACTGGTACAGACGGCATAGATCCTGTCGGTGCCGTCCTTCACATCAGGGTTTGTAATAACGCTGAAAATGCTTTTTTCATAGGAAAGCAGATCACCTGTGTCGATCTCAACGCCCTTGCTCTCAAAATAATCCTTTTCCTCCAGAAATGCAGAGATCACCGCAGTTTCAATAATGTCCATAATATCATTGGCGCCTGCAGAAATGATTATCACGTCTGAGTTTTTTATGATATCCTTGTCTGTATTCCTGATCCTTTTGAGGATATCATTTGTGTCAAGCCCCTTATATGAATAATTCATGCAGGAGGAATCGAACTCAAGGCCGTATTCCGAACAAAGACTGTTTACAAAGCAGTCCTTTGCCTTTGTATTGTCTAAAGCGGAATAGCCCTCAAGAGCAAAGCCTGCAGGTATCGAATCCCCGAAAACTATCATTGAGGAGAGTTTTTTGTGTGAGCTGCTTTCCTCCTCGGCTGAGGCGGTAAGGCTCAGCGAAGCTATAGCGGTCAAGGCCGCAAGTACAAGACAGATAAGCTTTTTCATTTTCTCCCTCCGATAAAACTCAGCTAAGAAATCCGTCGATAATGGTAGCCTCTGCCTCCTCCTCGGTAAGACCGAGGGTCCTCAGCTTCAGTATCTGTTCTCCTGCGATCTTTCCGATAGCGGCCTCATGTATCAGGGCGGCGTCGTTGTCTCTTGCATGAAGCTCGGGCGCCGCATCGACCTTTCCGTTTTCGGAAATAATGGCGTCACATTCGGAATGGCCCGTACATGGCGCATTTCCGATTATTACCGAGTGATACTCCTGGTGGGAATCATCCCTTGCCACAGAACGCGAGATGAGATCGACGCCCGAATCCCTGCCGTTCATTTCCACCTTGAAATCGGTCTTGGCTGTCTGAGCCTTTTCGGTGAGTATCCTCTCTCTGATATAGAGCTTTGCGCCCTTTCCAAGCTTTGCGCTGGTGAGTCTTGTTGTGCGGTCAACGCCGCCGATCTGAGCGGTATCCATTTCAAGCACGGAATCCTCCTCAAGCTCGGCTTCTGTAACGGGGTCGATCGAGCGCAGACCTGTTCCGTGACCTTTTCCTATATGCTTTTCGAGATACTTTACATGAGAGCCTTTTCCGAGAAAGAAACGGTGTATACCGTTGTGCCGTGCCGGCTCTCCTGTTTCAGTGTGTATACCGCAGCCTGCCACGATGACCACGTCAGAATCCTCTCCGACAAAAAAGTCGTTGTATACAAGGTCGTCAACATTGCCGTGAGTAACGCAGGCGGGAATAGAAACGGTTTCGCCCTTTGTTCCGGCAGCAATGAATATCTCAAGACCGGGCTTGTCCTTTTTTGATTCTATTTTTATATTCCTGCTTGATACTCTTCCGGCGCACTGACCGTTTTCACGGATATTGTATGCGCCCTTGAACTCCCCGTCCCAGTCTGATATTTCTCTGAGCAGATCCTTTGTTATCTCGTTCATCAGAACATCTCCTCCTGTCTGAAGCACTTGCCCGTTACAGAATTATTTTCTGCAAGCAGCTTCATCATATCATCAGGTCTGCCTTTTGCCTTTATTGTGCCGTCAGCTACAACAGCTATCTCATCAGCGATCCTCAGTATCCTCTCCTGATGAGAGATTATAACGATAGAGCCGTTGAGAGTGTTCCTGATCTCCTCAAAGGTCTTTATCAGGCTGGCAAAGCTCCACAGGTCTATACCTGCCTCGGGCTCGTCAAAAACAGTGAGGGCAGAATGTCTTGCAAGTACGGTGGCGATTTCTATTCTTTTGATCTCTCCGCCTGACAGTGTAGAGTTGACCTCACGGTCGATATACTCCTCAGCGCAGAGCCCAACCTTGCTCATATAGCTGCAGATACGGTCAAGCGGGAGCTTTTCTCCAGCAGCAAGTTCAATGAGCTTTCTCACGGTTATGCCCTTGAATCTTACGGGCTGCTGAAAAGCAAAGCTAATGCCGAGCTTCGCTCTCTCTGTGATATCAAGGTCGGTAATATCCCTGTCATCCAGAAAAAGCCTGCCGCTGTTTTGCTTATAGATGCCCGCAATGATCTTTGCGAGGGTGGTTTTTCCTCCTCCGTTAGGACCCGTAATAACGATCAGCTTTCCGTCCGGGACAGTCAGACTGAGATCGTGAAGGATCCCTGAGCCGTCGGGAGTGTTCCAGGATATGTTTTCAAGCCTGAGCAATTCTATCATCCTTTTCCTAAATAAGAGTTTATGCCTGAACAATAAAATATATTATACCACAAGGCGTTGGGATATACAATTGTTTTTTCGGGTTTTATGACTTTTTTACGGCTTTTTTGTTATATTTTCAATGTTTTTTCTGTGATTTGAAGCTGATCGGCACAAAAAATTACTTAGATTTGTGCGTTTGCTGTAAAGTGAACTGCTTGCGAGGTGCGACGGGTGTAAAGTAAAATTATTGCGAATGATAAGAGGAAGAATATGCCGCAGTATTACAGGAACGAATACGTGAGAACAATGACGAATGACCGCACGTTCATGACAATAAATAAAGCTCTTTATGCGTGAAGCTTCATGATCCTGATAAAATATTCATCTTTTATGTTGAATAAACCGCTGTTTTATGTTACAATAATCAGGCAGACCCGAAGTCAATGCGGCTTTCGGGGAAAACAGAAGCATAATCAACCTAAAAAAGGAGAGATGTTCCATGCTTTCGGATATCGAAATTGCTCAGCAGGCACAGGCACAGCCGATAGTAAGCATAGCAAAAAAGCTCGGTATAGACGAGGACAGCCTTGAATTATACGGCAGGTACAAGGCAAAGCTCTCAGAGTCTCTCATCAGGGAGAGGTCACAGGGCAAGGACGGAAAGCTTATTCTTGTTACAGCGATCAACCCAACTCCGGCAGGCGAGGGAAAAACGACTACCTCGGTAGGTCTTGGAGATGCGCTCTCATGCATCGGAAAAAAGACGGTCATTGCCCTCAGAGAGCCGTCTCTCGGTCCCGTGTTCGGGATAAAGGGAGGTGCGGCAGGCGGAGGATATGCACAGGTCATACCTATGGAGGACATCAATCTTCATTTTACCGGTGATATGCACGCTATCACTGCTGCAAACAATCTTTTGTGCGCTATGCTGGACAATCATATCCAGCAGGGAAATGCCCTCGGCATAGACGTAAAGAAAATACTTATCAAGCGCTGTCTTGATATGAACGACAGAGAACTGAGAAATATTGTTGCCGGTCTTGGCGGCAGAGTAAACGGCGTTCCCCGTGAGGACGGCTTTATCATTACCGTTGCCAGCGAGGTAATGGCTATTCTTTGCCTTGCTTCGGATATTACCGACCTTAAAGAGAGACTTGGCAGGATACTCGTTGCTTATACATTTGACGGCAGACCGGTATACGCCCGTGATCTCAAGGCTAACGGCGCTATGGCGGCTCTTCTCAGGGACGCTGTCAAGCCCAATCTCGTACAGACGCTTGAAGGAACGCCTGCTATAATGCACGGGGGTCCCTTTGCAAATATCGCCCACGGCTGCAACTCGGTCAGGGCTACCAAGCTCGGACTCAAGCTTGCAGATTATTGCGTTACCGAGGCCGGCTTCGGCTCCGATCTCGGCGCTGAGAAATTCTTTGATATAAAATGCCGCAAGGCAGGCCTTACGCCCTCGGCTGTGGTTCTTGTTGCAACTGTGCGCGCACTGAAATATAACGGCGGCGTTCCCAAAACAGAGCTCGGTGCAGAAAACCTTGAGGCTCTCGAAAAGGGTATCGTCAACTTAGGCGTTCATATCGACAATATGCATAAATACGGTGTTCCGGTTGTTGTGGCTATAAACCGTTTCGGCGCCGATACCGACGCAGAGCTTTCGTTTATAGAGGATTACTGCACTAAGCTCGGAGCGGATTTTGCTCTTTCAGAGGTGTTCTCAAAGGGAGGAAAGGGCGGCATAGAGCTTGCTGAGAAGGTGGTTGCTGCTGCCGAAAAGCCCTCGCAGTTCAAGCCTCTGTATGATACAGCCCTTCCGGTCAAGGAAAAAATAGAGACTATCGCAAAGAGCATCTACGGAGCGGACGGAGTTACCTATACTGCGGCTGCAGAAAAGGCAATAGCTGAGATAGAAAAGCTTGATGCAGGGGATCTTCCCGTATGCATAGCTAAAACACAGTATTCCCTTTCTGATGACCCTGCAAGACTGGGCAAGCCGCAGGGCTTCAATATCACTGTACGTGATGCAAGGCTCTCTAACGGAGCAGGCTTTGTTGTAGTTTATACGGGAGATATCATGACTATGCCCGGACTTCCCAAGGTGCCTGCCGCCGAGAAGATCGACGTTGATGCCGACGGAAGGATCACGGGACTATTCTGACAGGAGAGAAAAAGGATTTGCAAAAGCTTATCAGCAGGAACGAACAGGAGACGGAGCATATAGCAGAGGCACTTGCAAAAACTCTTAAGGGAACAGAGGTGATCGCCATGTTCGGAGGCCTTGGCGCTGGCAAGACTGCCTTTACAAGGGGGCTTGCCGCAGGACTCGGGATAGGGGACGGTGTATCAAGCCCGACCTTTGCTCTTGTGCATGAGTATGAAGGAAGATGCATGCTCTATCATTTTGATATGTACAGGATAAACACCTATGACGATCTTTATTCAACAGGCTTTTTTGACTACGAGGGCTGCGGTGTTATGGCGATCGAGTGGAGTGAGAATATAGAACCTTTTTTGCCGGAGAGCAGGATAAATGTCACTATATCCCGTCTCTCGGAAAACGAGAGAGAGATCACTATAGAGGGGGCGGAGATAAAATGAGGATACTGGCTTTGGATACTACGGCATCGCCGGTCTCTGCGGCTCTTCTTAAGGACGGCTTTCTTGAGGGTGAGTTCTTTCTCAATATCAAAACCACACACAGCCAGACCCTTATGCCTGTAGTAGAAGCTCTGCTGAGAATGACCGGCACTTCCATAGCCGATATCGACCTGTTTGCGGTTGATGCAGGCCCCGGCTCCTTCACCGGAGTCAGGATAGGGGTCGCATCTGTAAAGGGAATGACAATGCCGGATAACAAGCCCTGCGCGGCTGTGTCCACGCTTGAAGCAATGGCTTATATGACCCCATACCGGAACGGCATAGTTTGTCCTGTAATGGACGCAAGGCGTTCTCAGGTCTATAATGCTTTGTTCAGTCTCGGAGAAGGAGAGCCCGTTCGCTTGTGTGAGGACAGAGCCCTTTCAACAGATGAGCTTGAACAGGAGCTTCTTACAAAATATAAGGACAGCCCCGTTTATCTTGTCGGGGACGGAGCGGAGCTTTGCTACAGATGCTTCGGGGAGAAAAATGACAACATTATCCTCGTTCCGATGAATATACGCTTTCAGCATGCTTACGGAACGGCAAAGGCAGCCGAAGCCATGGCGGCCCGGGAAATGCTTTGCTCCTCAGATGAGCTTGTGCCGTTTTACCTCAGGCTGCCGCAGGCGGAACGTGAGCTGAAGGCCCGCCTGCAAGGCGGAGATCCTGCCTCTCACACAGAAGCAGAGAATTCTGCGCCTTATGGCGTAAATCGTGAAAAGCAAGGAGAAACACAATGAGAAATCTTTTCGACTTCGCCACCAAGGAATTGTCTCAGGATGCTTTTTTGATGTGGCTGTTTGAAAACTATGACTGTGAGAATAGATTTGTCAGACAATGTGCCTACGGGCTGTTGAATGAGTTCAGCGGACTTGACATGAAGGACGGTGAGATTGAAAGCCTTCTGACATATTCTCAGTATCCCTGCAAGTCAGAAGTCAAGGGACAAAAAAGGGGCAAAATGGATGTTCTCATCCGCTTTGAATATAAGGGTGAGGTATATCTGACAGTTATAGAGGACAAGACCTTTTCCTCTCAGCACGACAACCAGCTACGCAGATACGACGATACCCTGTATCACGCCGACACGATCAAGGCGTTCGGTGTGACGAAAGAGCATATCAGCAGGATATTCTACAAAACAGACATTGAAGAAGAGCTGGACAAGCGGGCATGCAGTAAAGCCAAATGGAAGGCATATTTTCTGGAGGATATCTATGATCTGCTGAACAGGATCTTTCCTGACGGCAGCGATACCGGCAGCGACATATTGAACGATTATATCGCCTATGTTGCATCTCAGCGGAAAAAAACTCTTGAGCTTCCGGACACACCTATGAATGAATGGAAAAGGATCAGCCTGAGGACCTTCTTCTATCTGAAGATATTAGGGGAGAGTACAGACACAAGGATCAACAGGGAAAGCTTGATTGATAGCAAATACTACTATTATAATGAATTCACGCTCCGGTACTATATCCCCGGCACGTCATACAGGATCTGTCTGGGTGTTATAACAAGAGAGGGCTCTGACCGCGCCAGTGTCAGTTGTTATATCAGCAGTTTTCCCCATCAGGAAGATCCGCTGAATAAGACAGACGAAAAACGCTGCCCCACGAAAACAGAGCAGGCTGTCATCAAGACCTTTTTGGAGAAATGCGACGGGTTTTCTAAAATAAATTCCAAAGGGGCGAAGAATTATCTGCATTTCGGCAATATTAAAAAAAATGCGAAGGTGCTCAGGTATGATAACGGCCCCGAAAAGCTTGCTGCTTCAATAAGGGAAATAATGACCAAATTTCTTGATGTATGCAGCGAGATTTCCCTGTGAGCTGCCTCAAAGAACTATCTGCAGTTGCAGAGATCGCTATATACGTACTGACCGTAAACAAGAAAAAGGAGAGATGAAAAATGAAGATCGCAGTAGCCGCCGATCACGGCGCATTTGAGCTTAAGGAGTCGATAAAAAAGCATCTTGAAGAAAAGGGGATAGAGTATGAGGATTTCGGCTGCTATTCTAAGGAGTCGGTCGACTATCCCAGATTTGCATATAAGGCGGCAAGGGCTGTGGCGGATAAAAAATGCGATTTTGGCGTTATCTGCTGCACAACAGGTCTTGGCGTATCCATGGCTGCAAATAAGGTAAAGGGTATACGAGCTGCGGTATGCACCAATGAAATGCTCGCAGAAATGACAAGACGTCACAATAACGCCAACGTCATCTGTATGGGTCAGAACGTGGTTTCCTTTGAGCTTGCCGACAGGCTGGTGGATATTTTTATCTCCACCGAATTTGAAGGCGGCAGACATGAGCGAAGGGTCAATCTCCTTTCAGATATCGAGGAGGGCAGGGATATTTCCTGAGATAACAGAAAAAGGCGGCAGAACTCTTTTTTACGGGTTCCGCCGCCTTATTTTTCAGCCTTCAGGTATGGGATTCTCCTTCATACCTTATTTTTCCTGCCCGTTAACGAACAAACATGAGCTGCAGGTCAAGAGCAAGGGTTATTCTTGAAAGCCGTTTTATTGCTTTGTTCAGCAGCCGCAGCCACAGCCGTTGTTGTCACAGCCGCAGCCGTTGTTTCCGCAGCCGCAGCCACCGTTGCCGCCGCAGCAGCAGAGGATTATGATAAGAATGAGTACCCAGCCGCAGCTTCCGTTACCGAAAAAGTTATTGTTACACATAAGACATTTCCTCCTTTGATTGATTACATTCCATATTACGCAGAGAAAATGAAAGTGTTACAGAAAGCTTACTCCAGCTCTTTTTTGATCCTTTTCAGCGCTGCTTTTTCAAGCCGTGATACCTGAGCCTGACTTATCCCTATTTCATCGGCCACCTCCACCTGAGTCCTGCCTCTGAGATAACGAAGGGCAAGGATCCTTTTTTCTCTTTCTCCAAGAGCCTTGAAAGCCTCCCTCATAGCTATCTCATCGAGCCAGCTTTTGTCGTCGTTAGTATCTCCTATCTGATCCATGACATAGATCGTGTCGGTACCGTCGGAATAGACAGGCTCATAAAGGGACACAGGCTCTACTATCGCTTCAAGCGCGATTACAACATTTTCCTTTGGAGTATCTATCAGCCCGGCGATCTCCTCAACTGTCGGCTCTCTGTTGTGAGCGCTCAGGAACTGTTCCTTAGCCTGCATTGCCCTGTAAGCAGTATCTCTCAGAGAACGGCTCACCCTTACTGTGCTGTGATCCCTGAGATGTCTTTTTACCTCTCCGATTATCATAGGAACGCCGTATGTCGAAAAGCGGACGTCCATGCTGCAGTCGAAGTTGTCAATAGCCTTTATCAGTCCTATACAGCCAACCTGAAACAGATCGTCAGGGTTTTCTCCTCTGCCTGAAAACCTGCTCACCACGCTGAGTACAAGCCTCAGATTGCCGTTTATCATTTCTTCTCTTGCCCTTTTGCTTTCCTCCGGCGTTCCGGAGCGTATGATCCTCAGCAGCTCCTGCTTTCTTTTTTCACTCAGCACAGGAAGCTCAGAGGTATTGACGCCGCATATCTCGACCTTATTAAAAAGCACAGATGACCCTCCGTTATATTATTTGAGGTTATTATTGTCATTCTGTGCCGGTATAATACAAAAAGCCGGTATGTTTCCATACCGGCTTTCGTAATTCTTTTGTTCGGATCAACCCTCAGCGGGTGCTCCAACAGGACATACACCTGCACAAGCGCCGCAATCGAGGCAAGCGTCTGCGTCTATCTCGTACTTGCCGTCGCCCTCAGCAATAGCGCCTGCAGGACATTCTGCAGCACAAGCACCGCAGGAGATGCAATCGTCGGAAATTTTATAAGCCATAAAAAAGCCTCCTTTGTTTTATTATTTAGTCAATTATAACACAACTGCTTTGAATAATCAAGATTTTTTTCTCATTAAAAACCATTAATAATAAAAAGAGAAGGCAGATGCTGACACAGGAAAATATTGTTTTAATGAAATTTTTAAAAGTGTATTTACTTTTATACTTTGATATGATAAAATGTTATAGCAGTAAAATAAAAGCCGTAGGAGGCTAAGAAATGAACACCAAGCTTAAAAATGAAAATACAGACTTATTATTCAAGGCTATTCTTACCCTGAAAACCGTAGATGAATGTTATGCTTTTTTTGATGATCTGTGTACCGTACCTGAGCTGAAGGCAATGTCGCAGCGTTATGCTGTTGCGAGAATGCTCGATGAGGGAGAGATATATACCAAGATCGTTGACCAGACAGGAGCAAGCACTGCAACGATCAGCCGTGTTAACAGAGCGCTCAATTACGGCAGCGACGGATATGCGCTGACAATAGAGCGACTGAAGGAAAACGGCAGCGAGGGAGGCACAAAGTGAGCCCGGATCCGTATTCATATTTTGCAGAGTTCTATGATGCGCTGACACAGAATGTCGGTTATGATAAAAGAGCCGATATGCTCATGGAGCTGTTCAAACGTCATTCGCATGAGCCGGGGCTGACCCTTGACCTTGCCTGCGGAACAGGAAGTCTTACTCTGGAGCTGTGCAAAAGGGGAGTAGATGCTTTCGGAGCCGATGCATCGTCTGAAATGCTCTCAATAGCTCAGCAGAAATTTGCAGAGGACGGCAGACAAACCTTGTTTTTGTGTCAGAAAATGCAGGAGCTTACCCTTTACGGCAGTATTCATACCTGTGTCTGTACGCTCGATAGTATAAATCATCTTCCGTCTGCCGGCGATGTTGTGCGCTCCTTCAAAAGAATTGCCTGCTATCTTGAAGATGACGGGCTTTTTGTTTTTGACTGCAATACCGTATATAAGCACAAGCATATCCTCGGAAACAACTGCTTCATTTATGATACTGAGGGTGTGTTCTGCGCATGGCAGAATGATTATTTTGAATCTGACAACAGGGTGCTCATTACCCTTGATTTCTTTGAGCCTGCAGGAAAGCTGTACAGACGCAGCACCGAGCAGTTTTCTGAGATCGCCTACACCCGCGCTCAGATGAAGGATATGCTTGCTCAGGCAGGCATGTATATTGAGGCTGTATATGACGAGGAGGGTTTTTCCGAGCCCGGAGAAACCGCTCAGCGTGAGATCTATGTAGTAAGGAAGGTAAAAACATGAGCAAGGACAGGATAATTCGCTGCATAACCTCCGACGGCGCAGTAATGGCGTGCGCTGCGGATACCTCAGAGCTTGTATATAAGGGGGCGAGGATACATCTCACCTCTCCTGCGGCAAGCGCGGCTCTGGGCAGGCTGCTTACGGCGGCTGCAATAATGGGCGCTCAGCTCAAGCAGGACAATGCAAGCGTGACCCTGCGGATCAAGGGGGACGACAGTGAGGCAGGGGCGGTCATAGCGGTCGCCGACAGCAAGGGCAATGTTAAGGGCTATGTTCAGAATCCCGATTGTCCCACCGAGTATTATCCGAACGGCAAGATAAACGTATCAAAGGCTGTGGGAAAGACCGGTATACTTAATGTAATGCGTGACTACGGCACCGGTGAGCCTTATATCGGACAGGTTCCTCTCGTTTCCGGTGAGATAGCGGAGGATATTACCGGCTATTATGCAACAAGCGAGCAGATACCGACGGTCTGTGCATTAGGCGTTCTGCTTGATAAGGAGGATCATCAGGTGCTTCTTGCGGGAGGTCTGCTCATTCAGCTTCTTCCCGGAGCAGGCGAGGATACTATAGACA
>ONFW01000171.1 GCA_900317215.1 uncultured Eubacteriales bacterium
ACTCTTTCGGCGGTCCTTTTCCCGTCGCCCGTAAGCATGACTGTCTTTTTAACCCCGGATGCCTTCAGGCTTCTTACAGTATTCACAGAGCCTTCCTTTACGACGTCGGATATCTCGATATGTCCAAGATATGTTTTTTCGCAGGCAATATGGATCATCGTTCCCGTGTGCTCATGGGAACATTTTACTATCTCAGCTCCTACAGCCTTCATCAGCTTTTCATTTCCTGCTGCTATCCTGCTGCCGTTGACCAGAGCTGTTATTCCCTGACCCGATATCTCCCTGACCTCGCTTATTTCACAGTCGTCCGCCTCATCGGGATAAGCCGCTCTCAGTGACGCAGCTATCGGATGAGTGGAATATCTCTCAACATGGGCAGCAAGATGAAGCAGCGTATTCTTATCCGCCTTTTCGGGATGTACCGCTACCACCTCAAAAACTCCCTTTGTAAGCGTACCGGTCTTATCAAAAACCACGGTTCCTGTCTTCGACAGAGCCTCCAGACAGTTTGAGCCCTTGACAAGCACTCCCTCACGGCTCGCTCCGCCTATGCCGGCAAAAAAACTCAGGGGTATGCTGATAACGAGCGCACAGGGACAGCTTATTACAAGAAAAGTCAGCGCCCTGTATATCCACCTCGTCCATTCGGGATCGGCGCCTGTAAGCAAGAAAATCAGCGGCGGAAGCAGCGCAAGAAGCACGGCGGATATCACCACCGCAGGAGTATATATTCTCGCAAATCTGGAGATAAAATTCTCTGAACGTGATTTTTTTGAGCTTGCGTTTTCAACCAGCTCGAGGATCTTCGATACTGTTGATTCCCCGAATTCCTTTGTCGTTCTTATTCTCAGGACACCGCTGAGGTTTACACAGCCGCTTATCACCTCATCGCCTGTCAACACATCCCTTGGCAGGCTCTCGCCCGTGAGAGCGCTTGTATTCACGGCAGACTCACCCTCAATTATCACTCCGTCTATCGGTATCCTTTCTCCGGGCTTCACTACTATTATTGTTCCGGCCTCCACCTCATCCGGATCCGTCTCGACAAGCTCTCCGTCCTTTTCTACATTTGCATGATCGGGACGGATATCCATAAGCTCGGTGATGTTTTTTCTGCTTTTTCCGACAGCATAGCTCTGGAACCATTCTCCGATCTGATAGAACAGCATTACGGCGACGGCCTCAATAAAATCACCGTCACCCATAAGCCCTATCGCCATTGCGCCAATGGTCGCAAGCGCCATAAGAAAACATTCGTCAAAAGGCTGAAAATGAATGATCCCTTTTCCCGCCTTGAGAAGAATATCGTAGCCGATGATAAAATACGGTATCAGAAACAGCAAAAGCTTCCATATTCCCTCAACAGGAACAAATACAAAGCCTATCATCAGTACAGCAGATACTATTATCCTAATCAGGTTTTTCTTTTGCCTTTTGTTCATAACACCACCGCTTTATTTCACAAAGATCTCACAGTCACTTTCAACCCTTTTGCAGTTTTTGAGAACTCTGCTCATCACCTCTGCAGGGTCTGCTCCTTCCTCAAACTCAACAGTCATCTTAAGCATCATGAAATTCACAGAGGCGTCCTTTACTCCCTCGGTCTTTTTTGCCGCAGTCTCCATTTTGTTTGCACAGTTTGCACAATCAACGTCAATTTTATAGGTCTTTTTCATAGCTATGCCTCCTTTTGTATTTAACGATTAAAAGATTGTTTAATCGTTAAATACATTATACTCCTGTTCCACCGGATTGTCAATAAGAAAAAGCATTTTCTTATAAACTGATAAAAAATCCCCCTCAAAGCAGAGGGGGATCAGTCAGAGCAGGCAGAAACACTGCACAGGCTCAAAAGCTTATTCGGTTATAAAGATGAGGTCAAAGGCGATGAAGTTGCCCTCTCCCGTAAACTGAGAGGCACCGAGCATAAATTCATCAAGACCGTCTACAGAGGGTGTAAACGAACCCTTAAGTGTTACCCAGTCCGTAGCATGAGAATCGGGCATTTTATATGCAGCAAGCTCCTTTGCTATCCTGCTGTTTGAATCCTTGAGATAGAAGCATATCTTTGAGGAAGCAGATCTTGCCTTGAAGCGTATGATATATTCATAGGTCTTTTTCTTTATGAGCGGCTTATCAAGCGACATTGTAGCATATCTTCCCGATTTCCACTCGCCCTGTTTAACATAGAGAAGTGGTCTGCCGTCTGCATAAAGCTGCTCCCAGAACAGCGGGTCATAGCTGAAACGCATTATTCCTGCAGAGAACTGAAGCGGATTAGCCTTGGGAACCGTTATCTTATCCGGAGCCTTCTTTGCTACAAGACCAAGGGCATGATCGACGGCCTTACCGAAGGGCATTGTTCTGATAGCGTTATAAAAAGCATCTCTATAAGGAGAAATATAGTTCCTGCCGTTTTTGGTCATTCCGTTGCCGCCGAGCCATGAATACTCGCCCTTTTTCAGAACAGTATAATCAGAAGCAGGAATACTTTCAAGATATTTTCTTCCCTTTTCGTTGTTTACTATAATACAGGAAACACCGAATTTCGAGTCGATATCGGGATCGTGCTTATGGATACCCCAATAGTCGCCGATAGTAAGATCTCCGTAGCGCTTTGCAGCCTGGAACCTGCAATTCTGACAATGATGTGAACACATTGTATGATTATGGAATACTCTCTGATAGTCGTCCTCACGTCCTCCATGCCTTACCATGGACTTACCGTTGTTATCTGTGGCATTTACAATGAGACAGCTCCACTTGTTGTCCTCGTCCTTGTATCTGAAGGTGTATTTTGAAAGACCGTCAGGGAAAGAATCCTTGATATACTTCTGGAAAAATTTTGCAGAGGGAGCATTTGCACAGAGAAGATCTATCGTAAGAAGGTTTTCATAGTCTCTGCCCAAATACGCTTTAAGACCCGCCACCTGACAGGCGCAGCCGACGAACATTACAAAGCGTCCCTTATCAAGCTGCTCCTTGACTCTTTTGTCGATGTCACCGGTATAGCTCTGCAGGTACTTTGATTTCTGTATCTTAGGAAGCTCCTCTTCCTTGTCGATCATTATATGCTCAACAGAGAAATCGTCTCTCCATGCAACGCCCACAACGGCGCCGCCTCTCCGGAACGCCTCTCTTGCCAGAACCGATGATGCTCCGCCGCTCGAGCTCTTCATTACAAGGTCCTTATCCGCTACGAACTCATAGCAATCAGGAGTTTCTGTATTGGTATTCTCCGGCGGATTAAGAGCAGGGCAGACTTTTGCGCAGAGTCCGCAGTTGATGCATTTCTTAAAATCCACCACCGAGCGGTAGTAGCCGTGGTCGTCCTGCTTCAGCTCTATGGCTCCCCTGGGGCATACCGACATACAGGCTCCGCAGCCAACGCAGTCTCTTGTTTCAAGATGCCTTGTGATGACCTTATCATAACTTCCGGATCTTATCGGAGGCATTTTATCCATAGGAGTAAGAAGCGCATTTTTCAGCCATTCGACCGATCTTTCTCTTTCTCCTGCTATTACCTCATTTGCATGGGTAAAGTCGACCGGTTCGAGGAAGGAGCGGTCATGCGGGATAGCCTTGGGGTCATGGATAAGTCTTTCACTCATTCCTACGAGAGAAAGCAGAGACTCAAATCTCTTGATGCCTCTCATATAATTGCCCACAGCAATAAAGGGCTTGTTGAAAATCAGCGAGAAGCAGGCTCCATGGAAGCTGTCTGTAAGCACAAACTGTGCTCCGGAATAAAGCTTAAGAAGATCCGCGCACCACACTGTAGGCAGCATATTCGGAAGATCGAGAGCCTTGCTGTTGTGCTCGTAGTATTTTTCAAAGCCGTCAAGGATATTGATAGCCTTCATACCGAGCTCCTTGCTGTAATACTGAACAGCAGCCCGCTTTTCGGGGGTAGGGTCGAGAATATAGGTGAGCATATACGGCTCCTTCTCGTTAAATTCCGAATGCTCGGCTATCTTGAGCCATTCGTCCTTTGTTATGTCAAAAACCGGCTCTATGACCTGTGTGGCGTTCACTCCGTATCTGTCGCGGCAGATATCAACGCCCTCACTCTCTCTTACGGAAATGGCCGTGTAGCGCTGAAAAAGCTTGGTGAAGGCTATATGAGCATCCTCCGGCTCAGGCTTGTAATTACCGAAGGAGGTGGCAAAGCTGAGCTTTCTTTTGCCCTCCTCGGCAAAATTGAGCCTGAAATAATCCGCAAAACGGTGATCCTCCTTGTTGGGGTTATAGTGCCAGATCTGATCGGAGCCGGTAAGGAAGGCATCGCAGTATTTATTGAATTCGGGCACTCTTTCAAAATCATAGAGAGGAGAGATATCGTCCTTATCATAAGCGACCTCGAAAAATCTCTTTGCATGTCTCTCGAAGCCGTTATAGGGCGTGATGATATTCAGCGGAGAAAGTCCGAAGGACTTGATCACCTGAGTTGTAGCGTAACCGTTGAGAAGAGAACCGTAGTTTCCCCAATACCAGCAGCCTACTATACCTACGTCATAATGGTCTTTCATTTATCATATTCCTCCTTCACATAAAGGCAAACGCCTGCACAGCTCCTGCAGTCATATTATCAGAGCTTCAAAACGCTCAAACGGATATCCGCCCGAATGCGGCTCTCTAAGTCAGCCGACACATTCGTGTTACTGTCTGCAGCTCAGAGAGATCTGAAGGCTCCCTCCGGGAGAGGCATATTGTCATATACAAACTCTTCCTCAAGTCCTGCTATCTTTGATGTCTCCTTGGGCGCCCTTGTTGTGAGAACATTTACTTCAAAGTAGTATCCGCTCCACTGTCCCGTATGCAAACCGAAGAAATGCACCTTGTTCTTGCGCACATAGCAATAGATGTTGTCTCTTATCTCCGGGATATTCTTCTCCCAGTTCATCTGATGCATCCTGAGCGTACGCTTGTTGTCGCCTGAATTGAGAAGAGTACCTGAGACAGTAAGCGTGTCGGAGAACGACTGAGCGATATTGCTGATCTTCACAAACTTGATCTCCGCATAGAAATCGTCAAAATCAAAGTCCTCAAGCTCCAGTGCGAACAGGTCTGAGCCTGCCGCACCCTGTACGGGATCAAATTCTGTTCCGAAAATAACTCTGCCTGCAAACACCTTCATACCGTTACCGCCCTCACTCTTTAATTTTTCATTTTCCTTCTTAAGCTTCTGTATCTCCTTCTTCAGCTTTTCCACAACGCTCTTGGGAGCATAGCTGTCCTCCTCCAAGGGAAGGCTCCTTCTGAGGAAGTCGTTTTCTCTGATAAGGTTCCTGAACTCATCTACCGAGAGATTGACCTCGTCGGGCTCGCTTATTCCGTAATAGCCTGACAGCTCCTTCCAGTGCTGAGGCATTGTAACAAGACCGTGATGATAGCTCCAATACTGCTGAAGATCCTCCGGCTTGTCGATAAAGTGTGCAAGCTTTGCAATAAGATCCTCCTTGCTGCCGCATTCAAATCTGAACAACTCACTGTCACAGAGCTCCTTGGCACCGCCCGCCGTGCTTGCAAGCACCGGCACTCCGTAAGCTACGGATTCAATGGCTATCTGAGGAAGATTATCCTCCCAGAGTACGGGAACAACACTGAGATGTGCGCCCTTGAATATCCACGAAAGATCATCGTGCGTATAGCCCTGAACGACCTTAAGGGAGTGGAAGTTCTTGCACATCTTATATATTTCTGCGTGCTCAGGGGTTTTCACAGTCAGAAGAAGGTCTATCTTCTGAGCATATTCGATAGGCATTTCCGCAAGTGCGTTCAAAAGGAAGGCATATCCCTTTTCCTCAAAGTTCATGTCGCTGCCAAGGAAAACAAGCTTCATTCTGCCCTTGAATTCCGCAGCCGCCCTGCCTATCTGTCTTGCGGCAACGAGAGTTCCGATGTAGGACACAGACATTTTGCTCTCGTCAAAGCCGTTTTCTGCGGCAATGTCATAAACTCTCTGTGATACGGCAAGGATGCTGTCGCAGTTCTTGTTGATCTTGGCGGTAGCCGTCCTTGCAAAGTTGAGTATCTCATCGGGAGATACATCTATATCAAGCCTCTCAAAATCAAAGGCGCTGATCCATCTGCCCTGAGATACGCAGTCCGAGGTCTTGTTTCCGTACACACCTCTCTGATAGGTAGCCTTTGCTATCTCGCTCCTGATATCCATTCTTGTACACCTGAAGCAGTCAAGTCCGGTATGATCGGGGCTGCAGTTGCAGTGCTTATGACGCATATAATAGCTTCCGTTTACACACAGCGGCACATAGTTATGGATAGAGAAGATAAACCTTGTATCAGGAAAAGCCTCCTTAAGATCGAGACAGTCGAGCGACAGACCCTCGATATTGTTGAAATGTACGGCGTCAAAGGGACCATAGGTCGTCATAAACTCCGCAACAGTATTCTTGAGGTTCTCGTTTTCAAGAGCAACAAGAGGATTGATGTAAAGGTTTCTCTGCTCAGCAGGAACCGGTGAGTTTACTATCTCATACTGCTTTACATTCTCTCCGAAGATATTCTTTATCCTCCTGCAGTAGGTTTTGGTTGTGGTCGAATCATAAGCAAAGCCGCTGCTGAGAAAATAGATATCAATATCGGGATTGTTCCTGATTATTTCAGAAATGACGTTCTTGCAGTACACGGTAACGCCGCCGCCCCAGCCCCATGGGTTATCAAAGGGCAGCCAGTTATATATGAGCACCTTGGGTGATCTTTCCTTTATCTCCTTAAGAGGAGAGATATAGGAGAAATAGTCATACTGCTCCTGAAGGCTGAAGTCAGAGGTTATGACCGACTCATCGATCATTGAAAGGAGCTCCTTTATTCTCTCGTCAGTCTCCTTTGCGTTTTTCTCATAGCCTTCAAGCTCAATAGTCCTGCGGATATAGATGAGCAGCTTTGAATATACTCTTCTCTTGAGCTTGATGTCACCTATTGTCTCTTTTTTCAGTATTTCAAGGTCGTCCATGAATCTGTCGGCAATTATAGCAGGTCTTTCGTTGAGCTCGTTATAAAGCTCCGACTCCCAGCTCCTGCGGTAGTACAGATACTCATTGACCCACATCACATTCTCTGCCCTGCACATGGTTTCGGTAAAGAAGGGCTCGTCAACGAATTTGTTTCCTTCAAGCTCCATGAACTTTATTCCGTTCTTTGTAAGGAAGTCCTTTTTGTAGATAGCCGCCTGAACTGATGGATCACCCCAGAATATCTGAGAATCGTCCTTGGGGTCAAAGGGCTTTGAGGATGTCTCGATGAACTCCCTGTCCTTGTTTTTCTTTGAGGTAGGAGCCTTCATGCCGTCATCATAATATTCGGAAAAGGCGCACTTTACTATATCAGCCTCGCCGTCCGCGCTGCTTTCGTAAAGCTTCTCATACATTTCCTTATCAACAAGGTCGTCACCATGAACAAAACCGATATATTCGCCGCTGCATTTTTCAACTGCAAGGTTAAGGCTCTCACCGTAGCCGGTATGTTTCTTGTTGATGACAACGAAATTCTCTATATCCTCACCGAACTCCGCAAGCCATTCGTCCATATTGCCTTCGCTTCCGTCATTTACGCAAACGATCTCAATATCCTCAAGCGTCTGCTCAGCAAGACTACTTATGCATTTTCTGACATAGTTGGGGCTGTTATGCACATAGACGACAACGGACACCTTGATATCTCTGCTCTTTTCGTCTGCCGCAATTGTTTTTACCTCATCCATTCTCTTGACCTCCGAAAAAATATTTATGCTTGGCAGCCGTTTACACGGCAGGCTGACAAACGGAAGGACTTCAGCCGCTTAATGCGCCGAAGCGATCATTATCAGCCCTTTTTCAGCCTTTGCTGACATTTTCCTCAGCAAAAGGCTGATAATAGAGAAAAAGACCGCACTTTACAGTACAGTCTCATTTCAGAAGTGCGAGTGACGGGACTTGAACCCGTACGTCGTAAAACACACGCCCCTCAAACGTGCCTGTCTGCCAGTTCCAGCACACTCGCA
>ONFW01000099.1 GCA_900317215.1 uncultured Eubacteriales bacterium
GGGAGCTGCCGCAGCCTCTTCCTCTGACATAGCGAAGGGTCTGATAGTAGCGTGAGGACATACGAAGGAGCACTTGTTGCACTTTGCACAGGTGTCTGCATTCCACTCGGGTACCATTACTGCTACGCCGCGCTTCTCATAAGCAGATGCACCAAGCTCGAAGGTACCGTCAACATGGTCAACAAATGCGGAAACGGGCAGAGAATCGCCGTCCATCTTGTCAACGGGCTCAAGAATACCCTCGACCATCTTGACGGTCTTTTCGCAGCCTGTAAGCTTGCTCTCAACAGGTGTATCGGAAGCCTCCGCCCATGCAGCGGGAACGTCTACCTTTACAAAGGCGGTAACGCCTGCGTCGATAGCCTTGTGGTTCATGTCAACTATATCCTGACCCTTCTTGAGGTAGGACTTTGTAGCAGCGTCCTTCATGTGCTGAACTGCCTCTTCGATCGGCATTACCTTTGCAAGAGCAAAGAAAGCAGCCTGGAGGATCGTATTTGTACGCTTGCCCATGCCGATCTTCTCAGCAAGGTCGATAGCATTAACTGTATAGAGCTGGATATCGTTCTTTGCAATGTACTGCTTTGTCTCAGCGTTGAGGTGCTTGTCCAGCTCCTCAGCAGTCCACTGGCAGTTGATGAGGAATACACCGCCGGGCTTTACGTCCTGAACCATCTTATATCCCTTGAGGATATAGGATGGGTTATGACATGCAACAAAGTCAGCCTTGTTGATGTAGTAGGGGCTCTTTATGGGCTTGTCGCCGAAACGGAGGTGGGATATTGTAACACCGCCGGTCTTTTTTGAGTCATACTGGAAATATGCCTGAACATACTTCTGAGTATAGTCGCCGATGATCTTAATGGAGTTTTTGTTAGCGCCGACTGTACCGTCACCGCCGAGACCCCAGAATTTGCACTCTATGGTACCCTCTGCAGCAGTATTCGGAGCGGGCTTCTCCTCAAGTGAAAGACAGGTAACATCGTCGTTGATGCCAAGCGTGAACTGAGCCTTTGGAGCATCCTTGGCAAGCTCATCATATACGGCAAAGATGCTTGCGGGAGGAGTATCCTTTGAGCCGAGGCCGTATCTGCCGCCTACCACCTGCATGCCTGTCCTGCCCTGAGCATTGAGAGCAGCGATAACATCGAGGAACAGAGGCTCTCCGAGCGCGCCGGGCTCCTTTGTTCTGTCGAGAACAGCTATCTTCTTGCATGAAGCAGGAATAGCTTCAACAAGCTTGTCAGCTCTGAAGGGACGATAAAGTCTTACCTTTACAAGACCGACCTTCTCGCCTCTTGCATTCATATAGTCGATAACCTCTTCTGCAACGTCGCAGATAGAGCCCATAGCTATGATGACTCTTTCAGCATCCTCAGCGCCGTAGTAGTTGAAGAGCTTGTAGTCTGTGCCAAGCTTTTCGTTGATTTTGCCCATATACTTCTCAACGATAGCGGGAACAGCCTCATAATACTTGTTGCACGCCTCTCTGTGCTGGAAGAAGATATCGCCGTTTTCATGCGAGCCTCTCATTGTGGGATGCTCGGGATTGAGAGCTCTCTTTCTGAAAGCCTTGACAGCGTCCATATCGCACATTTCTTTGAGATCCTCGTAGTCCCAGATCTGGATCTTCTGGATCTCATGAGAGGTTCTGAAACCGTCGAAGAAGTTGATAAAGGGAACTCTGCCCTCTATAGCTGCAAGATGAGCAACAGGAGCGAGATCCATTACCTCCTGGGTATTGGTCTCTGCAAGCATTGCAAAACCTGTCTGACGGCACGCATATACGTCCGAGTGATCGCCGAAGATGTTGAGTGCGTGAGATGCTACGCAACGGGCGGATACGTGGAATACGCCCGGAAGAAGCTCGCCGGCTATCTTATACATATTTGGGATCATAAGAAGCAGACCCTGTGATGCCGTGAAGGTGGTGGTGAGGGCGCCTGCATTGAGCGAGCCGTGAACCGTACCTGATGCGCCTGCTTCGGACTGCATCTCGGAGACCTTTACAGTCGTTCCGAAGATGTTTTTGAGACCCTGTGCGGACCACTGGTCAACATAGTCTGCCATAGGGCTGGACGGAGTGATCGGGTAAATACCTGCGACCTCGGTAAACGCATAAGCTACATGAGCCGCAGCGTTATTGCCGTCCATGGTTTTCATTTTTCTTGCCATAGGTGTTTTTCCTCCTTTTTATTTTTAAGATCATCTGCATCATACCGTGCATAATCTTAAAGAATATCATTGCATGGAGACAGTATCTTGTACTGTACCAATCATAATTTTAGCACTTTTTCATTCTTATGTAAAGTGGAAAAATGTAAATATTTTATATTTTTCAGAGCAAGTCGGTCAAAAAATGGTTAATATTATCGGATATGAAGGCGCCTTTATCATTATTCCGTGATATCAGATCCATGAATAAGCCGGCTGAGCCATGAGCCTGCATTCAATGCACACGGATTTTGTTTTTTCGGTTGATTTTCATAAACAAATAGAGTATAATGTAAAATATTCTTCAGAAACAGAGGACAAAACGAATGAAAAAAAACGACAGAGGCCGCTTCATCGTTATCGAGGGGCTTGACGGCTCAGGCAAGGGAACTCAGGCAGCCCTGCTTGCCGAAGCCATTCGTGCAGACGGCAGAACAGTATATCAGACCGCAGAGCCTACATGCTCGGTGACCGGAGGTATGCTCAGGGATGCTCTCGGCGGCTTTGTAAAGAGAGACGCCTATGAGCTTTCGGCGCTGTTTTTGCTGGACAGGATCTTCCACAACGTCAACGAAAAAAACGGCATCAGAAAGTACATTGAAAACGGCGTTGATGTGCTGTGCGACCGATACTACTATTCCTCCTTTGCCTATCAGGGCTCAGACGCCGACCTGAAATGGGTAATGGATATGAATCTTAACTGTCGGGAGATACTTAAGCCTGACGTGTGCATCTTTCTTGACATTTCGCCCGATACCGGAGATGAAAGACTGAGAGAAAGCCGTCTCGAGCGTGAGATCTATGAGAACACCGAGGCTCAGAGGCGCATAAGAAAGCGCTTTTATGACGTGTTTGAGCTTCTGAAGGATAGCGAAAATATAAAAATCGTTGACGCCTCAAGAACTGTCCCTGAGGTGTCGGCTGATATAATAAAAATATATAAAGAGATAAAGGAGAAATGAAAATGGGATTTCATATCAACACAAAATGCGTTCAGGCAGGCTATGATCCTAAGAACGGCGAATCAAGAGTCGTTCCGATAGTTCAGAGCACCACCTTCAAGTATGACTCGGCAGCCACACTCGGCAAACTGTTCGACCTTGAAGAAAGCGGTTTCTTTTATACAAGGCTCGCTAATCCTACACTCAGCGCAGTTGCCGAGAAAATAGCGGCACTTGAGGGCGGCGTGGGCGCTATGCTCACAGCCTCGGGTCAGGCTGCCTCTATGCTCTCGATAACCAATATCTGTCATGCAGGCGATCACGTCGTATGTGCAAGCGCTATTTACGGAGGCACCTTCAATCTGTTCAACAAGTCGCTTAGAGAGTTAGGGATCGAATTCACCTTTATCACCCCCGATGCTTCAGAGGAGGAGATAAACGCAGCCTTTAAGGACAACACTAAAGCTGCTTTTGTTGAGAGCGTTTCCAATCCCTCTCTTGACGTTGCAGACGTAGAGCTTTATTCAAGGCTTGCCCATGCTCACGGTGTTCCTCTCATAGTTGACAACACCTTCCCCACTCCGGTCAATTTCAGACCCTTTGAATGGGGCGCAGACATAGTGGTACACTCAACCTCCAAGTATATGGACGGTCACGCAGTAGCTCTCGGCGGCGTTATTGTGGACAGCGGAAATTTTGACTGGACAAACGGCAAATATCCCGCCTTTACGGAGCCGGACGAAAGCTATCACGGAGTCGTCTATACCGAAAAATTCGGCAAGGCTGCATACATCACAAAGGCTCTGACCCACCTGATGCGTGATTACGGACCGCAGCAGAGCCCGCAGAACGCTTTCCTGCTCAATCTGGGGCTCGAAACTCTCTTCCTCAGAATGGAGCGTCACTGCTCTAACGCCCTTGCTGTAGCAAAATTCCTTGAGCAGAACGACAAGATCGAGTGGGTAAACTATCCCGGACTGGAAAGCAACAAGTATTATGAGAGAACAAAGAAATATATGCCCAACGGAAGCTGCGGCGTTATTTCCTTCGGCGTAAAGGGCGGCAGAGAAAAGGCTATGCAGTTTATGGACAGTCTTGACATGATAAAGCTCTGCATACACGTTGCAGACGCCCGCACCTGTGCTCTTCACCCTGCAAGCACCACACACCGTCAGTTAAGCGACAAGCAGCTTGAGGACTGTGGAGTAAAGCCGAATCTTATAAGAATGTCAGTCGGCATTGAATATGTTGACGACATCATTGCAGACATAAAACAAGCTCTGGACAAGATCTGAGCACACACCGAAAAAAAGGACTGCCACATCTCAGTGATGCTGCAGTCCTTTTCTGCTTTTTTACCTTCATTATTCCGAGAACAGGCATCATCAGCCTTTCAGTCAAGAAGCTTTCATACCTGTTTCAGGCATTATTCTCTTAGGGATCTCTTCCCTTATCATTTCGTCAGTGAGCTCGGTGTTCTTTTGCAGCAGCCATGCGCAAAAATCACCAATGCCACAGCCCCAATAATTAGCATTCACCTTGCCGCGTATCGAGTGCATATAGGGAAGCTGCTCTTTGACCGCCTTTATAGCTTCTGTGTTCTCATATTCCCTGAGCGGGACGAAAGCAGTGACCTCATCTCTGACCCTGCCGAGAAACTCAGGCTCCGAGAGAAAGGCTGCAAGAGCCTGCGCTGTTTTCGGGAACGCAGTATCCTTTTTTATCGCAAGGCAGAACAGCTCGCCAAAGGTCTCAAGCTGCTGCTGTTCACCGTTGATCCTTGCAGTGGGAAGCTTGGCAACGCCAATGTTGTCAGGAGACAAGCCCTTCAGATCGCACGAAGCTGCTATATAAGCAGCATACTCATCTCCGATATCAATACTTTTTGCTTTTTTAGCGCCGATTTCATTTTCTGTCGTGTATGTTTTTAATCCCGAGCCTACGTACCTGCCGTAATCTGCTATAGACCTGTAAGCACTGAGTGCCTCGTCCGTTTCAAAACCCACAGTCGTTTTTTCTTCATCTGCCGTCATAGGCACGCCTGCGGTCAAAAGAAACGCTGACCCCTGCCACGGATCCTCTATATCATAGTAGAAGCTTTTGTTGTTTTCGGCAGCCTTTGCTATCAGGCTGTCAAGAGAGGCGGTATCGGCAGGGTCTGTATACACGTTTTTATCATATACCAGGAAGCAGGAATCGTAATATACAGGATAGGCGTACTGTGTTCCGTCAAACCGCACCGAAGCCGCCGCCTCATCAATAAAGGTATCCATTCCTTTGCCATAATACGCAAGTTCTGCTTCGGCAATGCGTTCCTTCTCTTTCAGAACAGAAAGGTCACTTGCACTGATAATCATAACATCGGCAGCATTGTCATATTTTTCGATTATATCCGAGGGCGTCAGACTCATATTCTTTATAGCAGCACCGACCTTCAGTTCATAGGACGTGTCACCGTAGAGCTCGATAAATTCATTAAATCTTTGTTTATAGCAGTTAACAAAATCATCGGAACCGGATTCATTCTCCGGCACCCACACCTTTAGCTGAATACTGTTTCCATTCGCCTCAGCTTCAGCTTTTATAGCCGCCTTGATCTCCTCAGTCGTCAATGCTTTCAATTCTGCCGCCGTATTTCCGCCCGAGCTGTTATCCTCCTGACGAGAGCTTCCCGAACCTCCTGACGAGGAGCTTTTCTCACTGTTGCCTGCACCTCCTCCCGCACAGGCTGTCATGCCCATAGCAAGCACAGCCGCAAGCAGAAGAGCTGTTACCTTCTTTTTCATATCAACACATCCTTTCTTGAATAATCTATCTCGGAATTTTTCTTTCCAATAGTATTATCTCACATTAATTGACAAATCTCAACACTTATGCCGACGTTAATTTGTACAATATATATATTGTATATATTATTCAAACATGGCAGCCGCAGCAGAACAAAAAACAGCATAAAAATCTGCCGCATCTCAGCGATACGGCAGGCTATTTTTTACTGTGCTTTCCTCGACGCCTTAAGCGCCTTATTTGTTTTGTGCTGCTCCGAAAGAAGCTTTACCACCTCAGACGGCTTAGGCACCTTGCCGTACATCAGAACTCCGATGCGGTATATTGCAGATGCAAGCATTCCGAGAAGATAGATCGCAGCTATCTGCAGCACTACCGAAATGATTATCTCTATGAATGATACGTCCGACAAAGCTACCCTTGCAAACATTGCAACAGGCGCACTGAAGGGTACATATGAGCACACTATCATCAGCGGGCTGTCTACCGTGCCGGAATTCATGGCTATTATAACTATCAGGAATACCGCAACTATCACCAGCATTACAGGAGATATCAGCGTGTTCAGATCCTCGCTCCTTGATGCAAATGATGCGAAGGCTCCAAGCAGGAAGGAGTAGATAAAATAACCGAGAATAAAGAAAAGCAGCGCATAGAGAGCTGTGTCCACAGGGAAGGTCATCATTTCCCTCAACTCCTGAGGCAGTGAATCAAGCGAAACAAACCTCATCGACACTACCGCCGTGCACACGATCACCGCAAGCTGAGTTAGTCCCGCAAGACCGGAGCCGAGCACCTTGCCGAACATAAGATGCGAGGGTCTTGCGCATGTTATCAGCATTTCCATTGTGCGGGTGTTCTTTTCGGCAACAACACTCTGTGCAACAAGCTGACCATAGAGCACGACTGCCATATATATCATCATCATAAGGATATAGGCTGTCAGGAAATTACGAGTCTGGTCGGTACCCGTTGTTACGGTCTTCAATTCGGGCTGAGAGTTGATTATCTTTGTGCTGACCTCTGCCGGAACTCCTAATTTTTCAAAGCTTGTGGTCTGATAAATCCTTTTTACCGTCTCTGTAACATTTGTAAGCTCACTGCTCATCAGCGAATTGTTCTTCGTGATATATGTAACGGCAAGCGGCTCATTTATTATTACAGCAAAGCTGTATTCCTGTTCGTTCACCTTGCCGGAAAGCTTTTCCTCCTCATCGGCTGTCAGCTCTACCCTGTAGCCCTTGAACGTCTCCCCGAATTCCTTTTTGATCGTTTCCGCCTCTCCGTATGCTTTATCAACTATCGCTATTACCGGCTTTTCGCCATCGGGTCTGTCCTCGCCTCCCGAGCTCTGCATGGAAAGTATCAACCCGGGCAGAAATGCCATGCCGACTATCAGAACAAGAAACAGCACCGTCGTGATAATAAATGCCTTTGATTTCAGAATACCCTTATACTCAAAGCCCAGAACCTGTATTATATGCTTCATATTCCCGCCTCCGTATACTGTACAAAAATATCATTCAGCGAAGGCTCGCAAACCCTGAAGCCGTCTATATCACAGCCCGAGCCTGCAATGAGAGACAGCAGCTCGCCCTTGCTGCTTTCATCCTTCAGCTTTATGAGCAGTCTGCTCTCATCATGTTCCAACTGACCGGACGACACTATTTTCTCTCCCATCGCCTTTATTATGTGAGCGCTCAGCTTCTGCGGCTCCCGAGTGGATATCTCTATGCTGTTGCGGGGATAGCTCCTCTTTATGTCGTTTATCCTGCCGTCCACCACTATCCTTCCGCTGTTGAGTATCGATATATTGCTGCAGAACTCCTCAACATAGTTCATCTGGTGGCTCGAGAACAGCACGACTGCCCCATTCTCTATCATCTCCATGATAACTTCCTTGAGAAGCATGGCATTTACGGGGTCGAGTCCCGAAAAAGGCTCGTCAAGGATAACTATTTCAGGGTCACATATCAGAGTTGCCGCAAGCTGTATCTTCTGCTGGTTTCCCTTGCTCAGCGTTTCAAGCTTTTTATTCTTATACTCTGACATGCCCATTCTGTCAAGCCATTTATCACAGGCGCTTTTTGCATCAACACGGTTCATTCCTCTCAGCATTGAGAGGTAGATAAGCTGATCGCTTATTATTTTTTTGGGATACAGCCCTCTTTCCTCAGGCATATAGCCTATTCTTATCCTTTTTCTGTCAACAGGTCTGCCATCAATGAGTATCTCTCCCTTGTCGGGATAGAATACGTCCATGATTATTCTGATAGTCGTAGTCTTTCCTGCGCCGTTTCTTCCTAAAAGACCAAGCGCAGAACCTGAGACTGCATTAAGGGATACATCCTTCAATACTTCCTTTTCTCCGAAGCTCTTGTATAATCCCTTTACCTTCAGTTCCATTCTGATCCTCCTTTGCATATACAACAATATACATTTATTATAAATCCCTGCCGTCTTACGGTCAATCAGTGTTTTCCGACTTTCTACACGAAAAAGATGAGGAGTTCCCGCCGGAACGCCTCATACTGAAATATCACGCCGCAAAACGATCAGCCAAGCAGCTTTTCAAGCTTTTCGGCAGCCTGTTGAGCCTCAGGCACAAGCAGAGATTCAACCTTGCCCTTGTCGCATGCCTGAGAGCATTTCGGGTCTATCGGAAAACGTCCGAGAATATCAAGACCGTATTCTCCGGCGACCTCCTCAAGCCTGCTCTCACCAAAGGGATAATGCTTCCTTCCGCAGTCGGGACATACATAGCAGCTCATGTTTTCGATTATACCGAGGATCGGAATGTTCATCATCTGAGCCATTTTGACCGCCTTGCCGACGATCATCGAAACAAGCTCCTGCGGAGAGGTAACTATGATTATTCCGTCAAGCGGGAGCGACTGGAATATTGTCAGCGGAACATCTCCTGTTCCGGGAGGCATATCCACGAACATATAATCCACATTCTGCCAGAGAACATCTGTCCAGAACTGCTTAACCGTGCCTGCAAGCACCGGACCTCTCCAGATGACCGGATCTGTCTCGTTCTCCAGAAGAAGATTGACAGACATTATATCTATGCCCGAATGCGTGGTTATGGGAATTATTCCCTTATCAGAGCCCATTGCTCTTTCGCTGATGCCAAAAGCCTTTGGGATCGACGGACCTGTGATATCTGCGTCAAGTATCGCCGTATGGTGCCCCATTCTGCTGAACATCACAGCCATAAGCGAGGTGACAGTGGACTTTCCTACTCCGCCCTTGCCGCTGACAACGCCTATTACCTTTTTAACCGAGCTGTATTGATTGAGTTTTTCGGTAAGTTCCTGCTGTGTGTTTCTTGAAGAACAGTCTGCTCCGCAGGTCGAACAGTCATGTGTACATTCTTCTGCCATTTTTTCTTTCTCCTTTGTAAATAATAATACAGGGGATCATTCCTCTGCTTTTTCCGTACTGTCGGTACCCTCTTCTACTGCGGTATCCTCTTTTGAAGCGGTATCATCGTCACCGGCGTTCTCAGCTTCCTTCTCAGAAGCTTCATCTGCAGGCTGTTCTCCGTCAGATATTTCTTCTCCGGTTTCTTCCTGTGTCTTTTCTTCCTGTTCAACGTCGCCATTATCCTTCTCCCTGTCAAGCTCATAGCCGCTGAGGAAGGTATAGGGCAGACCGTATCCCATTATAACCGCAGCAATATTTATCACCTCGGGATGTGAGCTGAGCGGTTCATGAAACGGCATAGACGGTATTACCGAAGCAAGAATGACATACAGCGCAGGCAGCACCATAAGTATCAGTGTCGCAGCAGAAAAGCGTATCACCTGCTTGCCGTCTCCAACTCTTGTGGCATAGAAGAGGACCAGGCCGAAAAGCACAAAAATCACCGCTGTGAGAAGTGTCTTTTTTACAGCGTCCCTCTCAAACGAATCGTTTATCATGCCGATAAAAAAATTTGAGCACACCATAAATGCCGTCACAAGAAATGCCGAGAATATCAGATTCCAGACATCGCTTTTGTTTTTATTTTTCATATTTTTGTCCCCCGGTATTTTTTATTAAGGAATTTGTTTTGCCGATGCCAAGCACCGAACGAAATATATTTTATCATACAGAAACGCAATATAATTCCGTTCAGGAAATTTACGATGCTTTTTTCCTGGCTATCAGACATATCCAACCCTTATCCTCGAGCTGTTCGATTATTTCAAGGGAAGCAGGAAGTCCGCAGAGAACGTCATCGAGTCTTGTATCGATTATACCGCTCATGATATAAACCGTATTCTCGTGCATGAATTTTTCAATACTTTCCGAAAGCATAAGGATAGCGTCAGCAACTATATTTGCTGTAATGATATCATATTTTCCCTCCGCCTTTTCCGCAAGATCACCGTGTATGCCCTTGTATCTGTCTGCGACCTTGTTTCTCTGCGCATTTTCTACAGAAGCCTTTACAGCAAGCTCATCAATGTCTATTCCCGTTGCGCTGTCCGCACCAAGAAGCAGGGCAGCCACCGACAGTATCCCGCTGCCGCAGCCTACGTCAAGCATTCTTGCTCCCTTAAAGGTGTATTTTTCAAGCGCCTCAAGGCACAGCCTTGTTGTTTCGTGAGCTCCCGTTCCGAAGGCTACCCCCGGTTCAAGATCAAGCACTATTCTCCCGTCCGGTTCATAGTCATTTCTCCATACCGGACGGATAAGGAGCCTTTCGCCTATTTTTATCGGATTAAAATATTTTTTCCAGTTTTCAAGACAGCCTTCAACATCACATTTGTCCATGATGATATCGTACCCTATTCCCTCCGCCTCAAATCTCTCCTTAAGAAAAGCGACCGCCTCTGCAGGATTATCGGCAGGGCTGATATATATATGGATCCTGCCCTTTGTTCTGTCCTTTTTCAGAAGCTCCTCATCTATAAGGTCTATCCTCGCTATCTCGAGCACCTCCTGTTCCAGTGCAGAATAATCCTCAATATATAATCCGTAAGGCACCGTCATCTGTGCGATATCCCCTGCCTTATCAATATCCGCTGAGCTTACCTCAACTATTATTTCAGTCCAATCCATTTCTTTTCCTCCTTTTTTTCTGATGTATCTCATTATACCCTATCTTATTGATATTTTCAACCCGGCTTGGCAACTCAGAATCTACGCTTAAGATTTGCGTCCTCGCTTACTTTGACAGGCTTACTGCGCTTCACTCCCGCACTGCTGCAATGATGTAAGATCCCTTACAACCTTAGAGGCGATTATCAGTCCTGCAGCAGAGGGTACAAAGGCTATGCTTGCAGGTATGACCTTGCCTGTTTCCTTATCTCTCAGCTCCTGCTGCGGACGTATCGGCTCCTCCTTGGAATAGACCACCGTCAGCTTCTTTATTCCCCTTGCTTTTAGTTCTTTCCGCATCACCCTTGCAAGAGGACATACAGAGGTCTTGTAGATATCGGATATCTCAAAGGCTGTCGGATCAAGCTTGTTGCCTGCTCCCATTGAAGATATTATCGGCACGCCTGCCTTCTGCGCCCTTACAATAAGCTCGAGCTTTGAGCTCACGGTATCCACCGCATCAACTATATAATCATACTGAGAAAGATCATACTCGTCCGCATTTTCAGCCGTATAGAATATACTGTGGGTATTCACCTTTATCCATGGGGAGATATCCCTTGCCCTCCTTGCTGCAGCCTCAGTCTTATATTCCCCCACCGTTGATGACAGCGCTATTATCTGCCTGTTGATATTTGAAAGGCTGACAACGTCCCTGTCAAACAGATCGAGCTCTCCGACTCCGCTGCGTGCGAGAGCCTCGCAGACATATCCCCCTACTCCGCCTATCCCGAAAATGGCGACTCTTGATTTTTTCAGCCTTTCAAACGCCTGAGCGCCCAAAAGCATTTCTGTTCTTGAAAATCTCTCGTCCATATAGATTCTCCCTTATCCTGTATTTCTTATGCCTTACACTTTCATTATACTACTTTTTTCCGAAGCGGCAATAGTTTGTCATTTTTTCTCAACACAGGCATCTCACCGATCATACACCTCTCAGGGTGATTGACAAAAAACACGATTTGATATAAAATGTTATTTGTATATTTGTTTTTATGAGGGAGAAAAGACAATGAAGATAAAAGAACTGTTTATCGGACAGACCAGTCACACCGGGATCCAGTTTTTCAGGAGTCTGTTTGTCGGCGGCATTGCAACGGTCGTTGATATGCTTGTGATGATACTTTTCCGTGAGCTTTTGTTTGTCCCTGAGTGGATAGCTGCGATGTTCGGGTTTATTGCAGGGCTTGCGGTGAACTATATCGTGTCCACCTTCTGGGTTTTTGCAAAAGCCAAGGTAAAAAACAGGATAATAGACTTCATCGGCTTTGCTGTGATAGGCGTGATAGGTCTCGGTCTGACACAGCTTATAATCGAGCCTTTTGCAATGGAGGGTATGTTCGGACAGGGAATTTTTATTTCATGGAGGATCTTCGGAGGTCTTCTTCCTGTGGATAAATACTATATAGTCGGCAAGGTGCTTGCAGTTGTAATTGTTTATATGTGGAACTTCTTTGCAAGGAAATTCATTCTCTACAGAAAGGTCGAGGAACGGGATAAGCCTGCA
>ONFW01000148.1 GCA_900317215.1 uncultured Eubacteriales bacterium
GCTCGCTGCGCTCGCTTACTTCGTTAGCATATATAACTTCAAAGCCGCGGTTTCCGGCATGGGCAAGGCACAGCCTTTCCGTGCCTCTTTTCATTACGTTTACTCATTCAAGGTCGTAGCGGAGAAACACACAGCAGGAGCAGACCTTTACGCTCTGCGAGGCGCTGGATTATCTGAATAAGCTGCTGCGTTATAAATCGTCCCGTGCGGTCACGCACCGGCGCAGTGCCTGCGCTCTCGATTCGCGTTCTCGCTCGCTGCGCTCGCTTACTTCGTTAGCATATATAACTTCAAAGCCGCGGTTTCCGGCATGGGCAAGGCACAGCCTTGCATGATACTCACTCCGCTTATACTGAGCTGAGGGCGTTCTCTCGCTGCGTTTGTGAGTAAGGTTAACTGCTGCCGATATGTCAGACCACGCTTTCGATTCCACACAGATTCCGAAAACAATTCATTGTTTATTTACTTCATTTCCACAACATTTCCACATTATTATTATATAATCCATTCAGAACAGTTGATCGGGAAATAATATCCGTACAAAGGGGAGATAAAAATGAAGCTTCTTCTGGCGGAGCAGGACAGGGATTTTCCTGCGGCGTTTTCAGCCCTGCTCAGACTTCACGGTCATCAGACCGCTGCAGTATATGACGGAACACAGGTATTGACAAGCTTAGCCTCGGAGAAGTGGGACGCCGCCCTGCTTGACGATTCTCTGCCGAGAATACCGCACAGAGAGCTGATAACGGCATTCAAAAGCAGCTCGGTGCCTGTAATAGTTCTCACCTCAAAAAGACTCAGCGCCGGTCTGCTGACACAGGAATATCTTGCAAGCGCTTATTTATCTCTGCCCTTTCTGCCCGATGAGCTGACAGGGCTGCTGAGCAGGCTGAGTGAATACAGGAGCACAAAGACGCCTCTTGTATATGAGGACGCTGTAATAACGCCCTCGGAGTTTTCACTGAGCGGCAGTATACCTGTAACGGCAGGGGAGATAGAGCTGTTTTCGCTGCTGCTCGAAAACAAAACGATAAACGAAAAACGCATGGGGTGTTATGTATTCTCACTGAATGCAAAGCTTGCCCGACTTAATAAAAAGACCCGTATCAGATATCTGATAAATAAGGGATACAGGCTGGTGACGATTTGATATGAACAAGGCAAGAAAAAAATTCATACTCCTCTCGGAGCTTGTTATGCTCCTTCTGCTGAGCGTGCTGCTCACTGTGATCAATGTGATAAGCTTTACAATGGCTGCCGAGGACGCGGATATGGTAACTCAGAGAATAGCTCTCAGGCACGGCTCCTTTGAAAACAAGCCTCCTGCAGAAGATATCCTTAACAACTCCTCCTCAACAGGCACGGGAGCCTCAGACGGTCAGAAAACCGAACCGAGGCCGTTCAGGATAAACGGAGGCTTTACAAGACCCGACCCCGACTCTGAGGAGATGCGCTCGTCGATGAGATACTTTACAGTGGCGCTCTCAGACGATGAACACCAGATATCCGAGCTTGTGGAATACAGGATCTCCGCGGTGACGGAGGACGAGGCGCTGGCATGGGCTGAGAGTCTGAGGAACGGCAGCGAAACAGGCTGGACAAATGTCAGCTACCGCTACAGGATCTATGATGACAACGGAAGGACCCTCGTTACCGTGATAGATCAGAGCCGTGAGCTTGTGCCTTCCTACAGGATATTGTACATCTCTGTGTTCGGCGGTCTTGTGCTGATACTTCTCAGCATACCGATGCTCATCTTTATCGGAAAAAAGCAGTTCAGACCTCTTGAGGAGGCTGACAGAAAGCAGAGGCAGTTTATTGCAAGGCTTGAAAACGAATTTCGTATGCCTCTCACAATAATAAACGCCGGCACTGAAACGCTTGAACGCACCATAGGCAAGAACGAGCAGACAAGCTCTATAGACAAGCAGGTGCGGAGAATGACGGGACTCGTCAGGGAGCTTGGCTCGCTTGCAGTGTTTGAGGAAAGCGGATCAAAAACCACAACGGAGCTTTCTGAGCTGATGACTGCAATGCTCGAAAACAGCAGGAGCAGCTTTGAGGAGAAGGGGCTTGAGCTGAGCTGTGAGATAGATCCCGGTATCTCCGTTATGATAAACGACTATGCAATGCAGAGAGTTATAAAGGAGCTGATAAACAACGCTCTTGTTTACTCTCAGTCAAAGGCAGGGTTCAGTCTTAAAAGGCATAAGGACAGGATAAAGCTGACTGCATATAATGACACACAGCTTCCGGACGGGAGCTGCGATGAAATATTCGACCGCTTTACCACGCTTGAAAACGCAAGGGATAAGGGCGGCGCAGGTCTGGGACTTTCCTACGTCAAGGATGTTATAAAGTCGTCAGACGGCAGAGTGTCGGCAGCGGTCAGGAACGGCATTATAAGAATAGTATGCGACCTGTGATGAGGAGGTGAGAGCATGGCAGCGGTCAGCAATCCTATCGTTGTTATGAAACGGTATGAAATGAAATATATAATGAACGAGGACCAGACGGAGTATTTCAAAAGAAGCATTGAGGGTCACATGAAGGAGGATAAGTTCGGACTTTGCTCGATAGCCTCTCTTTATTACGACACCCCGAATTACCGGCTTATAAGAGAATCTATAGAAAAGCCCCCGTTCAAGGAAAAAATAAGGCTGCGTTCCTACGGTCTTGCAACTGAAAGCTCGCCTGTATTTCTTGAGCTTAAGCGCAAGGCCTACGGGATAGTATATAAAAGGCGCGTGCAGACGACCATACCTCTGGTAAATAAATTCTTCTACGGAGAAGGAGATATCTGTGCCGGAGGTCAGATAAACCGCGAGATAACCACCTTCCGCGATCATTATCAGACCCTTGTTCCCGCCTGTCTGATAATCTATGACAGGATAGCGTATTTTCAGCCGGACGGCGACCTGCGTCTTACCATAGATCACGCCCCGAGATACCGTTATGAGCAGCTCGATCTTACTACCTCCATGCAGGGTGATCTGCTGCTCGGAAAGGGCTCAACAATACTCGAGATCAAGGTGCAGCAGTCTGTTCCGCTGTGGCTCTCCTCAATACTATCAAATGGAAAGATATACAAGGGCAGCTTTTCAAAATACGGAGAGGCCTACAGGCAGCAGCTCCTTAAAGCCCAGAAAGAAAGGAAGTTATGACTTATGTTTGATACGATATATAATTCCGGCACCGTCTCCGCCTCGCAGTTTTTCATTATGGCAGCAGCCTCTATAGCTGCCGGCTTTGTATACGCCTTTATAATATCCTTCAGGATAAGAGCAAAGAAACGCTTCTTTATTGTGACGGCAGTAGTTCCGTTCATAGTTTCCGCAGTTATAACCTTTGTCAGCGGAAATATCGGCGCAGGCGTCGCGGTGGGCGGCGCATTCAGCCTGATACGATTCAGGAGCGCCCCCGGCAGCGCAGACGAGATAAGCTCCCTGCTCATAGCAATGGGCTCGGGCATAGCCTTCGGAATGGGCTATATAGCCTACGGTGTGATAATCCTCATCGGAATGGCGGTCATCTTCCTTGTGCTTTCGCTGCTCCCGATCTTCGAGCATAAGAGCATGAGCGAGGAGAAGCTGCTCAGGATAACGATACCCGAATCCCTCGAATACTCCGGCGCCTTTGACGATACCTTCAGACATTTCCTGAAAAGCTATGAGAACGCAGGAGTAAAAACAACAGGCATGGGCTCAATGTTCCGTCTTTCCTTCAAAATTGTCATGAAGGATCCCGCAGAGGAGAAGGAATTTATTGATGAGCTGAGAACAAAAAACGGAAATCTTGAGATAGCTGTGCTCCCATACACTGAGCCGTCAAATCAGCTTTGATACGGTCACTCACATAGCTTTACACCACAATACACGATATACTTCCTCAATTTTGCCCCTCGCAAGGCTGCTGCATGCTATAAAGCCGCTCAGCTTTACGAGGGGCAAGCCCTGTTTTTAAGGCTTTCACGGCACAGGACACATCATTTGGTTTTCACATCAGATCATGCCGTACAGGGGATAGGACAGGGCTGTATAAAGTCTGAGGGCCTTATAGTTCGTTTTCTTGTACTTTAAAAATGTTATAATTAAAGCAGAAAAGCCTTTGTCATATTGCATGAATTATGGCATGTTTTTTTTACTCTTGCGTTATATATATTGTAGCATCAAAGGCTTGACAACGCTATATATGGTGGTATAATATGTCTTAGCCTCTTGACGAGGACAAATCGTTCAGTATATAGCGGTCTGCCTCGGGGCAGGAGATGATGTTCTCACGCTTCATTTTCGCAAGCTCCCGCATCATGGCGCTTCTGTCAACACAGATGTATTCGGCAAGGTCGCACAGCGGAACAGGCAGATAAAGCAGCCCCTCGCTGTCGCGGCGGGCAAAGCAGCCGAACACGCTCAGCAGCTTTTTACGGATATTCCTGCCAGAGAGAATATCAAGGTGAAGCCTGCTGCGGCGCACTGCTGAAGCAAGTATGTTCTCTGCAAATCTTTTGTGGCACAGACAGACCTTGCTGCACAGTCCGGTGATGCCTGCCGTCTCAAAAAAGCTGACCGAGCAGTCGGTCTTTGCAAAAACATAGTATAAATTTACATCGCTTTCGGTGGAAATTATACTCCCGAAGATATTGCCGTCAAGGTAGATATCGAGAATGTTTTCCTCGCCCTGCTCGTCTATGCTCTTGAGATAAGCCGTGCCGCTGCGTATTATTCCCGAATATCCCGCGCTCTGAGAGAGTCTCATTATTATCTCTCCTTTTCTGAAGGAGCGTTCTTCAAAGCGCAGACACTCCGAAAGACGGGAAATATCGGCGTCACTCAGCCCTTCAAATACCGGATAATTATTCATTGTTGACCTCCTCTATATAATGTGCCTTAATTTTGTGCAAAACGCTATATCTTGTATTATACCGCATAACTGTTGCAATTGCAACATATCTTTCAAAAAAAGTAAGATAAAATAGTGTTCGTACACTTTGAAACGGAGATGTTTTTATTATGAAGATAATCAAAAGAAATTCCTCTGAGGAGGTATTCAACGGCGAAAAGATAATAAACGCCGTTACAAAGGCTAACAACGCCTGCGACAGAAAATACCTCACTGCCGAGCAGATCAGGGACATTGCAGACTATGTTGAGTACAAGTGCTTGAAAATGGGCAGAGCCGTATCCGTTGAGGAGATACAGGATATGGTCGAGGATCAGATCATGGCAAAGGGCGCCTTTGAGCTTGCAA